>JACZTW010000291.1 GCA_022573485.1 Planctomycetota bacterium | reverse complement strand
ATGGCATTTCATCGGTCCTGTAACAACTGTCCAGACGCACGCCCACGGGGCGACCGGATAGAACAGCAGAGTCACTCAGCATCCTGAAGCTGACATTCCTCAGTTATCGAACCTCAACCCGCCATTGTAGCCCAGCGGGCTTCGGTATAGTAGGCCACCAACGGGTTGCCGTTTGCGACCACCTTAATTCCCGGATAAGGGAGGGTTTGCATGGGTGGATGGATCAATATCCATGACCGCTGGCTCAATCGACATTTGGCTCGCCTGCAGGCGGTTTCATCCTCATTGACGCTTGGGCATCTCCATTGCAGTCCGGGTGAGACCTGGGTTCCGTCTCAAAACTCGGATTCTTTCAAGGAGCCGCTGGTTTCAAGCCTCGCGCAGACTAAAGTCTGCGGCTCCTTGGATGTTTTGAGACAGAGCCTGGTCAGGTTGGCGAACCACCCCGCAGTCCCAGGGCGGCATCGGGCAGAACCCTCCTCGTGCAGACTACATAACAAGAAGCACAGCGGGTTGTAAACAATTCCACACTTGAATAGTACCAAAGTAGCGACGAGGCTTCAAGCCCCGCGCACAGAGACGGATCTTCACTCAAGCCAATGGCTCCGTCGGAGTTCCAAGACTGATGGCCCTGCCGTGGAGGGCAGATGCCGACCAACACGAAGAGGGTCATTCTTTCCTGGCGGACGTGATGTCATCGTGGCGAGAAGGCGTTATCGGTGAGATAAACCCCATGTCGGCCGAATGAGTGGGCCGGCGACCTCCGACGAGATTGAAAAAAGTTCGTGCCAGCGGTGTGCCACGGTTCTGTGAGCCGTGCTTCTGATTCCCAGAATACGGCTGACGCCCTTGTGGCACCCAATCATCCAGCTCTGACTCGAACGGGACGGGCGAAAATCGCTCAGTGCCTGTTCGAACAGCCCACGGACAACAATTAGATGAAGGCCGCCAAGCTGTTACATTTGTCCCGCGACCGACTGCGCTATGGCATGGAGAAACTTGGCTTACTGTAAGCGTCATATCGCAGGAGCACCTGAAGCCTTGCATAGTGACGTGCGATTCACTTATACTGGAATGTGGTCATGAGTCGGCTTGGGAGTCATGCTCCTCCCCATGCCGTCTAAGGCCGCCGTGCTGTAGCACGCGATGAAGAAAACTAGTCGGCGATCGCCCCCACTTCAAGGAGCCCACGCATGGATTGGTCACAAGCGGCGAAGCTTGCACTAGAAGAACACCGCAAGCTGAATCGGGAAGTTGATATCCTCAGGCTGCGGCTGAACACGCCCTCTCAGGAATCCCGCCTCAGGTGGATGACCCAGTGTGTCGCCCACTTCAACCATTTTCAAGAACTGCTCCTGACCCATATGGAAATGGAAGAAGATGGGGGCTTCATGCCGATTGTGCGGGAGCGACGTCCAACCTTGGAGCAACGTGTCAACGCGCTGGAATCCGAGCACGGGACGATCCGCAAAGCCTGCAGCGAGCTTCAGGATTTCTTCGAGACCTGCACCGACCCGACAACCGAAGATATCCAGCAGGTGCGGCGCATGACCGGGGCACTGCTGGACACACTCCGCGACCACGAGAACGAAGAAAACAAGCTCATACAGGACGTACTCATACAGGATATCGGTACCGGCGATTAGTCGAAGGGGGTCGCCTCGTCTTCATTAGCCCTGCTTGCGAGGGTCTATTCGTTCTCACGCTGCGGCGTGGTGGGTTGAGTGCGGTAGAATGCGGCGCGGTCGGGTCGATCCCAGGATTCGTACAAGGCGATGATGCGCCGCAGCGCCTCGAGCGTGCGCTCGTCAGCCGCACCGCATTCCGTTTCCAGTTTCGCCAGCGCATCCAGCAGGAGTATTTCCGCCTCTTCGTACTGCTCGGAACTTGTCAGACATTCTCCCAACAGGCTCTCGGTGGTGGCGATTCGCCAGTCGTCTTCCGGCAGTGCCTGCCGCCGGATTTCCAGACATTCGCGCAATATGGGCTCGGCATCGGCGGGAATCCCTTGCTCCAACAGGACCATGCCCAGCGCGATCATCGTCCGGGCAATCTCGGGATGGCTGGGGTCGAAATCCTGTTCACGCAGTTCGAGCGCCTGCCGCAACAGTTCCTCCGCCTCGGCATAATCGCCCTGCTCTATGGACAGCGCTGCGAGGGCGCTCAGGCTGTCCGCGACGAGTTTGTGCGCGCCGCCCGGCACATTCCGCCGGATCGCGAGGGCCTGGCTGTGATACTCCGCCGCAGCCGCGTAGTCGCCCTTCTCTTGGAGAAACGAGGCCAGCGCCGCAGCGCTGTCGCCCACACGGGGGTGCTGCGGGCCGTACAGCCGATGCTGCTCCGCCAGCGATTGGCGCAACAGCCGCTCGGCGCCGTCCCAGTCGCCCTGATAGCGCAGCAGCTATGCAAGGTGGCTGTGGCTCGTCGGCCCGCCAACGTCAACTTCCTCGCGGGTCTCAGCACGCGGGGAACGCACATACCGCTCTGAAGCTTGACGCAGCAGCGCGTCCGCCTCTTTTTCGTCACCCTTGGCCCGGAGCAACAGTGCCAACGACGTCATCGTGCCGATCACGTCCAAATGATCGTCGCCTCGCAAGCCGCGATAGACCTCCAGCGCCCGGCGATACAGAAGTTCGGCGCCGGTGTAGTCGCCGCGATCCTGCAGCACACCCGCCAAACCAATAAGACTGCGCGCTAAGTCGTTCGTCGCCAACTCATTCCGAGTGTAGTCTTGCTGATGGATCGCGACGGCCGCTTGCAAGTGTTTCTCAGCTTTGTCGTAGGCGCCCAAGCTGCGGTAAGTGTTCCCAATGGTCCGCCGGACGGCTGCTTCCACTGCCGGCTCGACGGACAACTCGGCTCCCACACGTGCCGCAGCGCGATCCAGGACCTCGATCATGGTCACGTCCCGGCCTTGCTCGTAAGGGTTGGCCGCTGCAAGCATGCTGCGCAGAAACGTATTGATCATCTCCGCCTGACGGGCCGATGTACGCGCCGCCCCCGCTTCGTCGACCAGCCGCGCCTCCGCCGTCCTGGCCCGCTGCAAATTCGCCTGGGCGATGTCGCGTTGATCGGCGGTGATCTTCGCCTCTCGGATGATCCCGAACAGGCCGCCGAGCAAGCTCAACAACACCAGAGTCGCCGCAATGACGACGCCTTTGCGCCGGCGAATGAACTTCGACGCGAGGTACATCAATGTATCGTTCCGGGCAATCACCGGCAGACCCACCAAGTGGCGGCGAACATCTTCCGAGAATTGCTCGACCGAGGAATAGCGGCGGTCCGGCTCCTTGCGCAGGGCACGCAGCAGGATGTTGTCCAGATCGCCCAGCAGCCGCCGGTGCAATCGCGCCGGCGACGATTGACGTTCGCGGCACAATTGCGCGAGCGCGTGGCCGCGGCTCGAAGACCGCTCCGAGACCGCCGCCTTCCCGCCATCGACGACCACGGCACTCGGCCTGGGCGGCTCCTGCTCGCACACGATGCGCTCGAGCTCGAAACGCACGCGCGTCTTCAATCGGAACGGCCGCCGGCCCGTGAGCAATTCATAGAGGATCACGCCGAGCGAATAAACATCGCTCGAAGTCGAAACGGCGTCGCCGCGGATTTGCTCGGGGCTGGCGTAATCCGGCGTCATCAGCGTGAGAGGAACGGTGGTGGTTCGCTCGGCGCCGCTGGGCGTTTCGAGTTGAACAATGCGGGCGATCCCGAAATCGAGGAGCTTGGGCACGCCGCCGGAAGTCACGAGGATGTTGCTCGGCTTCAAGTCACAATGAACAACGAGCGCGCGATGAGCAGCATCGACCGCCGCGCACACCGCACGAAACAATTCCAGGCGCTGGATGATGGGCAGGCGGCGACTGTCGCAGTACTCGTCGATCGGTCGGCCGTCGATGTACTCCATGACCAGATAGGGCATCCCATCGGTCGTCGTACCCCCGTCGAGCAGGCGGGCGATGTTCGGATGATTCAGCCGGGCAAGCAGTTGGCGCTCTTGATAGAATCGCCGCAGCAGTTCCTCCCGGCCGCCGCCGTAACGGATGAACTTGACGGCCACCTGCTGTTCAAACTCACCATCGTCGCGAACCGCCCGGTACACCGAACCCATTCCACCGCTGCCGATGATTTGTTCCAGACGGTACGGACCGACGCGATCCGGCGCCGACGTCAGTTCGCTCCCGCGCAGCAGCGCGTCCGGCGCGGGAACCGAAAAACCCTGCCCGAGCGCCGGCGCCTCGATGACGTCCGTCCCTTTGGAGTGCGCGGCCAGCAGCGATTCGACTTCAGCACGCAGCATCGCGTCTTCGGTACAAGCTTCGCTCAGAAATTCCGACCGCCGATCTGCCGGCTGATCCAGCGCAGCGCTGAACAGATCCTGCACTTC
>JACZTW010000037.1 GCA_022573485.1 Planctomycetota bacterium | reverse complement strand
GTTCATCGCCGCCGGCGCCTTCCACGGCAGCAAACCCAACGATCTCATACCCGAGCTTCAGGGCCGATTCCCCATCCGCGTCGAACTCGACGATCTCTCAAAAGAGGATTTCGTGCGGATCCTGACCGAGCCCCGAAACGCTCTGATCAAACAGCATATCGCCATGCTGGCCACCGAGGGCCTGACGCTTAAGTTCAAGGACGGCGCCGTCGAAGCCATGGCGGATCTGGCGTTCCAAGTCAACCGCACGTCGCAGAACACCGGCGCCCGGCGACTCTACACCATCTCGGAGAAGCTGCTCGAAGATATTTCCTTCAACGCCCCCGAACGCCAGGGCGACACCGTGACCATCGACGAAAAGTTCGTCCGCGAAACCCTCAGCCACATCACCAAGGACGAAGACCTGAGCAAGTTCATACTATAGTAGACAGTAGCCGGTACTCAGTACTCAGTACTCGGTAATCAGCGGGCAGACGTCGCTCACTGCCGATGTGCCGGGACTTCGGGTTCTGATCGGGATTCTTCGATCCGCATCGCGCATTCTGAATTTCGCATTTGCGACGTGCTCCCCTACGGGTCGCCGCTAAACACTCCAACGAGGACTGAGGACTCTCATCTGCATCCCGAATTCCGCATGTCCTCAACCCCTCAATCCCTAGACCCCTTTTTCCTTTGGACTTTGGACTTTTCGACTTTTCCCTATTCCCTCTTCCTTTTCGTACTTCGTCCTTCGTACTTTCCCCTTCCCTACCCGATTGTGCTACGGCGCGTCGCCGGGTTTGGCATCCTCGGCATCCTCAGCATCCTCAGCGGGCTGCTTCTTGGCGATTTCCCGGGCCTGCTCCATGGCTTTGACAATCTTCTTGGCCGGCAGAATGAAACCGCCCATGTTCATCATCGATTCCAGCGACATCGCTCCCTGTTCGCCGGGCTCGGGCGGTTGGGTGACCACGAAACCGGCCACCTTGCCGTCGGCGCCGAACACCGGCCCGCCCCAGGACATCGTGCCCGATCCGACCAGCAGCGGCCTGGGGTTCTGCACCACGGCTGCGATGCTCGACGAGGACACCAGCGGAACTCGATCGAATCGCTGGCCCATGCGGCTGATGGTGTAGTAGGAATCGCCGACCTCGAGCTGCACGGAGTCCTGAAAATCGACGTATTTGAAGGTCTGGCCTTTCGTGTCGGTAATCTGCACCCAAGCCAGATCCAGATCTGAATCGCGCGCGATCAACTTGGCCTCATATTTCTCCGAATCGTCGTCGCCGATGATGATCTTGAGGTCTTCCGTGTCCGATTGGGGCGGGGGCATGCTGCCCATCATCCCGCCCATCATGCCGCCGGCCATTCTCATGCCCATGCTCATCAGTCCCTGCAACCGGGAATTGGCTGCCAACACGAGACCGTCCGGGCTGACCATCACGGCGAGCGATTCCATCTCGCTCTTGCGCTCCTGCCCCATGAAGCTCTCTTTGGCAATGAACTCCACCGTCACGATGCACGGGGCGTGCTGATCCATCAGCTTGCTGATCAGCTCCTTCTTTTGCTGCCGGGCGCGCTCCTGAAACTTCTCGAAATCGTCCGCCCGAGCAGCGGAATTGCACGCCAGCATCACCGCGACAACGAGCGCCGCACCACGTAAACCTTCTTGTCCTTTGATGTTAATCATGTCTTCAGTCTCCTTGGAAACCAAGCCAGTAGAAACACATGCCGCACCGTGGAACGTAGCGGCCAGCGCCTCTGCCGGCCGTCTTGCGAAATCGGAGCGACGGCCGACACGGGGGTCGGCCGCTACACGTTATTCGACTACCAGAGAATCCCAGTCGGTTTCGATGAACAAGAACCGCGTCTCGATGCCGCGGAGCACCAGCATTCGCACCTTCTCAGGCTTGCTGTCGGCGATGTCCTTCATGGCCTGCTTGAAAGCATCGAGGCCGTCGATGGTGTCCTCGCCGATGCGGATAATCAAGTCGCGAATGCGGAGGTGCCCCACGCCCGCCCAGCCGCCTCTCTCGACCAGAGTGACCAGCACGCCTTTCGTATCCGGCTTCCAGCGCCGGTTGGCAATGTCGAAGAAGGTAATCTCGCGCACTTCGAGATCGAAGTCGCGGTTCTTGACGCGCTTGGCCTCGGCGATCGTTTTCTTGGCCGGCTCGAGTTCCACCGATATCTTGAGTTCTCCGCCGTCACGCAACAGGGTCAATTCCGCCTGATCGCCGATGTCTTGTTGCTTGATCTTGCGTTGAAACGAGGCGTAGTCTTCATCAGAACGGACCTTGAGCTTGGCGCCGTTGAGGTGCGTGATGATGTCGCCGACCTCAAGGTCTGAGTCGAACGCCTTGGTGCGCTCGTAGATCTTAACCACGCGGAATCCCTTTTTGCCCTCGATGCCGATTTCCTTGGCCATTTCCTTGACCACGGGTTGCACTTCCACCCCCAGCCAGGCTTTGGCGATCTCGGCGGGCCTGTCGTCATCCTCTTCGTCCTTGGGTTCGAGGATCGTGACATAGCGCCCCGCGTTGCGCTCGAAATCGAAACGCACGAATTCGGGCAGTTTCTCTTGATCGATAATCTCGTGGTAGGCCTTCATCAGCGCGGGCAGTTCCACGACAGGCAGGCCATCGACCGCGAGAATCACGTCGCCGCGTTGCAGCGGCGGCTTGGCCGTCTGGGCCGGTCGGCCGACCTCGACGCCGGTGACCAGCACGCCCTCATGCGAGGGCAACCGGCGATTGCGGGCCATCCGCGGCGTGAGATCCTGTACCGTGAAGCCCCATTTCTTCAATTCTTTGCGATCGCCGCGATCCTTCTCGTATTTCTCGGTCACGATCAAGACGTCCGCCTTGTCGCCGCCGCGCTCGTAGGTGAACTTCACCTTGCTGCCCACGGGGCGATCGCTGAGGTCGCGGCGCAGCGCCGGCATTTCCTCGACGTAGCGCACCGTGACCGGCTCGTCGTCGATGGCGCTGATCAGATCGCCCGGCTTCATACCGGCGCGGTCCGCCGGCGAATCCTCGATCACGGCGTTGACGAACACGCCGTGGTCGTGCCCGGTGGTTTTGATCGGCTTGAACTTCAGCCCCACGTAACTGCGGATCACTTCGCCGAAGGCGACGAGGTCTCCGACCACGTCCTGCACCACGGAGCTGGGGCTGGCGAGCCCAAGATTGCCTGCCCAACCGGTGCCGCGGGTATTCACGCCGACAATTTCTCCTTTGAGGTTGACCAGCGGGCCGCCCGAGTTGCCGGGCGCGATGGAAGCATCGTGCTGAATCCAGCGATAATACATGCCGGTCGGCTGATCCGCACCTAATGAAACCTCATAGTCGGCATCGTCCATGAAAAAGTTGGCGAGGACGCGATCGTTGCTGTTGACGATACCCAGCGACATCGAGCGGGACATACCCCACGGCGAGCCCATGGCCAGCACGTAGTCGCCAATGTCGAGTTCACGCGAGTCGCCGAACTTGGCCACCGGCAATTGCTCGTCGGGCTCGAGCTGCGTCAAGTCGAGCTGGATCACGGCGAGGTCCGACGCGGGATCTTCGCCGATCAGCTTGGCATCGATCTCCCGCTTGTCGGCCAGAATGACTTTGAATCGGGAGCCATCCTGCGCCACGTGGGCGTTGGTCACGATATAGCCTTGGTCAGAGATGATGGTCCCGCTGCCGCCGGAACGCGACAGCCGCTTGCGCCCCTGCGAATAATACTCCCGCACGGTGATGATGCTGACGAGTGCCGGGAAGACTTTGTCGCGGGCCCGATCGATAGCGGCTTTGAGTTCCGCCGTAACCGATTTCGAGGCCGGCTCCTCGGCCGGCACCGTGGCCGGCACCGTGGCCGCCCCGGATCCACAAACCGTCAGGGCCACTGCCAACCACAAAGCGGCAGCACGCGCCGGCGACCGGCGTATGCTGCAGTTCGATGAAACCGTAGAGATCATGATCACTCCTCTCAATGCAAACCCCGTGTGGGTACGATCGGAAGCTGTGCAAACTCGACGCCGTAGTAGTGTACCCGCAACACACGCCCGGGTGCCAGAAGACCAGTACCAAAATCCACGACCCCGGGTTTAACTGCGTGGCGGCATGGCCTCGGCCCTCGGCTCGTCGCGCAGGCTAAAGCCTGCGGCTCTTTGGGTTTAGGGAAACTCTGGCGATCCTTTGGAGGTCGTCGGGAAACGCGCCTGCGTGCCGAGCGAGCGGCCAGGCGCTCGATGCCGAGTTGACGAACCCGCCGGCGAATTCTAGATTGAGCACGATCGATCGAGTTGGCATTCCGACAATTCAGTGTACTGGAGGATGGGCAAATGCGACACTGCACGTCACGAGCGGCGCTGGGCTTCGTCTTTCTTTGTTCGGCCACGATTCTGCACGCCGGCGAACCGTACCGCGTCGAGTACACCACGTCCGACGGCGTGGTCATCATCGGCGACTATTGGATGCCGAAAGATGCGAAGACGCCGGCCCCGGCGGTGATTCTGCTGCACATGTATCGCTCGGACCGCTCAGCCTGGCGGCCGTTGGTTTCCGTATTGGAAGACGCGGGATTCGCAATCATGGCCATCGACATGCGCGGGCACGGCGAGAGCATTAAACCCGAAGATCGCAAACTGGAAAAACGCGTCCGCGACCGTGACCCGGTGCTGTTCCGGGCCATGCACCGCGATGTCTTCGGCGCGTATCGCTGGCTGCAGCAGAGACCGGAGGTGGATCTCTCTCGCCTGGCCATCGTGGGCGCCAGCGTGGGTTGCAGTGTCGCTCTGGACTACGCCGTACGCGACAAATCGGTGGACACGGTCGTGCTGATGACGCCGGGCGAGAATTACCTCGGTGTGGATTCCGTTGAGGACATCAAGCAGTACGGCCGGCGCCCGGTGCTGATGCTGACTTCGGAAGAGGAGCGCCCCAAGGGCCCGCAGGCATTGTCCGAACTCGCCAAGCAGGCGGAGTTGAAGACCTATGCCACAACCGGCATTCACGGCACGCGAATGTTCGGCAAAGTGCCGGGCGTTCGGCACTACATCGTCACATATCTCAAGAAAAACATCGGCGGCCCATCGGCCGGCGCCGTCACCGCCAGCGTCAACAGCGACGTCTACCACGCCGCCGGCAGCCCGGAAATCGAGAGGATCAACGTCGAGAACCGCCGCCTCTACAGCAGCGCCGTCGAAGCTGAGCGCCGCGGCCTGCGCCCGCCGAAGAACTAGCGCTCCGCCTGAAGTCGATTCATGCGTGTGTACGAGTGTGCCACTGCTCTTGAGCGGTGAGTTTCTGCACCGAGGGTTCAGATACTGCTCAAGAGCAGTGGCACACGCGCACACGCGAAATCTGCGAAGCGGCAACTGCTAAACGACCAAGTCACTTCGATAGATGCAGCCGGTGGCTTGCCGTTTAGCAGCCTCCGCAGCACGGATCGCGTTTCCCGCAGCAGGAATTCAGTGTCAAACCCAGGTGCCCAGCAGGATCGCGATGAACCCAGTCCTCTCGGGCTCCCGCCCGGCGTACTTCGCTTAACGGTTGAAGGCCGCCGAGCGATGGGCTACGATCATTTCATGCTCACAATCGGCTCAGTCGAAATCGGTTCGCCGTTCGTGCAGGCGGCGCTGTCGGGCTACAGCGATCTGCCCATGCGCACGATCGCCAAGCGCCTGGGGTGCCGCTTCACCCTCAATGAGGTCGTGCTCGACAAATTCATCATGTATCCCGGCAAAAAGAACAAGCGCGATCTGGCGATGACCGACGACATGCACCCGGTCGGCGGCCAGTTGATGGGCAGCGATCCAGACGTCTTCGCCGAGGCAGCGGACGTCATGGTTCGGGCGGGATACGACGTCATGGATATCAATTTCGGTTGCCCAGTGAAGAAAGTGCTGGGCCGCTGCCGTGGCGGATACATGCTGGGCCATCCCGACGAAGCGCTGGCCATTGTTCGCAACGTGTATGGCGCGGTCTCGGATCGCGTGCCGGTCACGGTCAAGATGCGCCGCGGCATGGACGACAGCCCCGAGGCGGAGCGGCGGTTCTTCGAGATTTTCGACGGCGCCTTCGAGATCGGCGTGTCGGCCATCACGGTCCACGGGCGAACCGTCGAGCAACGCTACAAAGGCCCGAGCAAGTGGGAATTCCTGAGCACGCTCAAGAAGTATGCCGGCGATCGCGTCGTGCTGGGCAGCGGCGACTTGTTCCGCGCCGAGGATTGCATTCGGATGCTGGAGCAGACCGGTGTGGACGGCGTGACCATTGCACGGGGCTGCATCGGCAACCCGTGGATCTTTCGCGAGTGCGAGGCTCTGCTCGCCGGACGCCCCAAGCCGGATCCGCCGACCATCGCCGAACAGCGCGCCGTGATTGCCGAACACTGCGAGTTGGCGCGGGAGTTCTTTGGCGACGATCGCGCCACGCGAATAATGCGCAAGCATTGCATCCGCTACGCCAGCCGGCACCCCTCACCGAAGAAGGTGCGTCGGGCCTTCGCGGAAGATGTGAAGACGCCCAAGGATTGGCAGAATGTGTTTGACCATTTCTACGACAGCAGCGTGGATTACCCGGCGATCCCTGACGACGACGCACAACTCGTCGCCGCCGGAGCGGAAGGCTGAGCAGGATGCAGCATGTGGAACGCCCCGCCCCCAGCCGCACCCTTCAGGGTGCGGACCGACCGCCAGTTCGGTCCGTAGCCTAAAGGCCACGGCTCGGGGATGAAATAAACTCAATCTGAGGTGGCGGTGCTTGGACCCGACACGAGCGACAGGGTCGCGCCGCAGGTGCCGCAGCGCCAAAGGCCGTCGTCCGGCAGCGTGCGCGTCTTGGCCACTGCTCGGCCGAGCGTTTCTTCCAGGAGCAACGGCGCATTCTGCTTGCCGATCGGAAAGTCCACGATGTCGGCAATCCCGAAGGACTGATCCGCCAACAGCGTCTGGTCCGCGCCCGTGGTGTCCATCAGCGTCGTGATGTCATTGGTGTGCATCAATCCGAGTGTGTGCCCAATCTCGTGGGCGACGACGTTGGCCAGCGCTTGGCCTGTCGCGTCCAGGCTGCTAGAGAGGCCCTCGAACGCTTCGAGGAAGACGATGGCGTTGTCCATGTCGTTGCTGTTGTAGAAATCGATGTCGTCGGCGATGCCGAAGATGCTCTGCGTGGTGCCTGTGCCAAAGAATATCGTCGTGAAATTGCCCTCGGGTTCGGGGTCATCCGTCGTCGAAATCGTCACGTCGTAGCGTGCGAAGTCCTCCCGGGCCAGGCTGACGATGAGGTCCATCAGCGCCGTGGTGTCGCTGGAAAATTCGGAAGCCACATTGGCCCCGGCGAAGGCCGGCAGCGTGCCGTAACCCTTGTCCGCCACGCGTACATCCTCAGCGCCCGAAAATTGCAGCACGACGCGTTGGCCGATGAGCGGGGCCACCGCCACACCGGGCTCGAGCTTCAGCGTGCAGCGAAAGAACCCGGTGGTGTTGAAAAAGCTCGTCGTGGTGACGGCCAGGAAATAACCGTCGCTGTCATGACGGATCGGGCCGTCAAAGGCAGAATCGAAGTTGTTGGTTTCGACATTGATGTCGTCGTTCCAAAAGACGCGATAGCCGTCGGCGTCGAACAACGCCGTCATGGGATCGAGGCTGCCGTCTCCCGTCGCGATACACAGGCTCTCGACACGATCGCCCAACGACAGCGGACCCAAATTATACACTTTGATGTCATCGCTGGACCCAATCGTGCCCTCAAGGCTCAGGAAATTGGCGTTATCGAAGCTGACTTTCGCGGCAGTCGGAAAGCCGTCCGGCGCGCGGGCGCTCGGCGTCTGGCCGGTGGTTCCATTCTCGTTCTCGTTGCCGTTGCCGTCCGTGCCCCCGTTCGATCCCGAACAGCCAATCGACGTGCAAACAGGCAACAGGACCATCATCGCAAGCAATCGGTGCATCACTTTACGATCCTCCTTCAGTGGGCCGTGATTCGAGGGTCTCAATCTTCGCCGCTCACATAGCATCGACGTATTCTGTGATCCGCGAGTCACCATTCCATCGGCGGGCAGCCCTAATGCCAAACTATTATGGATCTACACTGCGTCAATGGAAACCATAAACTCCAGCACGCCATTGCCGTCGAGGTCAGCGACATCCATGGACAGCAGCGTGCGAGGCGCCTGCTTCGCGGATACTTATCGGCACATGAATGCACCGACTAAACGATTGGCACGCACCGCCACAGGTTGAAGGATCAGCCGCAAGGGATCGCCATGTCCGGCAGCGGCCCTATCCGGGCCAATAATGGGCTCCGGCGGCTCCGGGGGAGTTATTCGGAGAGCCGAGCAATATCGGCACCGACGGCGTTGAGCTTCTTCTCGATTTGCTCGTAGCCGCGGTCAATGTGGTAGATGCGATCAAGCTGCGTCTGGCCCTTGGCCACCAGGCCCGCCAGAACCAGGGCGGCTGACGCGCGAAGATCCGAAGCCATGACCGGCGCACCGACCAGACGCTTGACTCCTTCGATCATCACTGTCGCACTTTCTTTGCGGATGCGCGCCCCCATGCGGTTCAGTTCCGCCACGTGCAGGAAACGGTCCGGGAAGATTTTTTCGGTCACCATGCTGTTGCCGTCGGCCAGGCACAGCAGGGCGGATATTTGTGCCTGCAAGTCGGTCGGAAAACCGGGGTACGGCTGGGTCGAGACCTCTACGGGTTCCAAGCGCCGGGCCGACGACACCACCACTCCGTCGTCCTGGCGCTCAATGATCACGCCCACGCGGCGGAGCCGATCGATGACCGCCAGCAAATGCTGAGGCCGACAGTTTTGGAGCGTCAATTCGCCGTTTGTGATGGCGGCGGCGATCATGAAGGTTCCGGTTTCGATTCGATCGGGAATGATGGCGTACTCACACCCCCGAAGGGAAGACACGCCGTCGATTGTGATGCGCGGCGTGCCCTGGCCGCTGATTTGCGCGCCGCAGGCGATCAGGAAATCTCCCAGATCGGTGATCTCCGGTTCACAGGCCGCCGATTCGAGAATGGTCCGGCCCTGGGCCAGCGTCGCAGCCATCATGATGTTGGCGGTGCCGGTCACCGTCGAGCCGAACGGCCCGCCCAGGAAAATCTCGCTGCCGATCAGCTTCTTGGCTTTGAGGTGTATGTCGCCGCTGATCAATTCGCTGTCCGCGCCCAGCGCTTCCATTCCGGAGATGTGCAGACTGATCGGCCGATCGCCGATGGCGCACCCGCCCGGCAAAGCCACCTGCGCCTTCTTGCGTTTGGCCAGCAGCGGACCCATCAGGCACACGCTGGCCCGCATCTGGCGCACCAACTCATACTCCGCATGACAGTTCATTTCATCGGTCACGGTGATCCGCAAGCCGCCGTCGTCGTCGCGGCGGGTCTGCACGCCCAGCTTGTTCAGCATCTTGCACATGTGCCGAACGTCGATCAAATCGGGCACGCCTTGCAGCACCGTCTCGCCATCGACCATGAGCGTCGCCGCCATGATCGGCAGAGCGGCGTTCTTCGCGCCGCTGATCGTCACTGTGCCCTTGAGTCGGTTCCCGCCGTTAATTTGAAAATAGTCCACCGCTGCAAACCTCTCATTTGTTGCCAATTAGGCCACGAAGGCACAAAGACACGAAGGAAAATAGGGAGAAAAGAAGACGGAAAAGGGACGACCGAGCGCCTGCTTGTTGTGGCGCGCGGCGCGAGTGATTCTTCTGTCTTCTTTGCTCGGTTTCCCAAACTTGGTGTCTTGGTGCTTTAGTGGCTACTCCGTTCTGTCAAAGTGAATAACGCGCTGGTGACCCGTATCGTAGTCGCGCCAGGACTCGACGTGTCGATAGCCGCCGGCGGTCATGATCTCGATCACGCGATCGTGTTGATCGTAACCGATTTCCACAAAAATCGAACCCGCCGGCGCCAAAATCTTGCCGGCTGACGCCGCGATGCGTCGGAAAAACTCCAGGCCGTCGCGGTCGCCGAACAGTGCGATGTGCGGTTCGTGATCCCGCACGGCCGGCTCCAGCGATTCGGCGTCGGCGGAAGCCACATAGGGCGGATTGCTGGCCAGCACGTCAAATCCATTGGTCGGCACCACATCCGCGGGCAGATCGAATCCGTCCGCCCGCACGGTCCGGAACCGCTCCTGCAACCCGAGCTTCTCGGCATTGCGGCCCGCCACCTCCAGCGCCTCTTCGGAAATATCCGAGCCGACGACGAAAGCGTTCTCCAAGTGGCGACACAAAGTCACGCCGATACAACCGCTGCCCGTGCCCAGATCGAGAATGTCGATGCGCTCCCGCTCGAGCGGCTTGCAGTAGCCGATGACGTGCTCGACGAGCACTTCGGTGGCGGGCCGGGGGATCAGCACCGCCGGCGTCACTTCGAACTCCAATGAGTAGAACTCTTTTTTGCCGATCAAATACGCAATCGGGTGGTGCTTGGCTGCTCGGATCACGTTCGCCCGAAATGTGGACAATTCTTCGGCGGAAGGTGCCGCGTCAAAGCGAGTATACAGCTCGATCCGCTGGCAGCCGATCGCGTGGGCCAGCAATAATTCGGCCGCCAAGCGCGGTGCGTCGATGTCCGCCTCTGCAAGGTGGTTGATGGTCCACTCGATCAGGCGGCTAATGGTCCACTCCCCGCTATCAGAGGTCACACGCTGCTCCTGCATGTCAAGTCGCATCTTCATGCCAGCTCGCTATCATAGCGGCACCGGTCCCGCCGACCAGTGTTGACCGCAATGATCGACGATTTATAATGATCCGCGGGTTCGGCATCGGCACGAACCTGGCCCATTCCCCGATCGAGAGATACGACGCCTCGTGATCGGGTCAACGAGCCGCGGCTCTGTAGCCCGCACGATTTCTCGAAGTTGGACGGCACTTTGGTTCTGAAGATTCGCGCAGGCTAAAGCCTGCGGCTCCTTGGGGTTATCCACCCTGCGGGCCACCATGAAGATGGAAGGATTCCTGATTTGATCGACCTTCTCAATGACGACGAGCGACCTCTGGTCGAAGCCGCCCGCGCATTTGCGCGCGAGCAACTGCTAGATCTGGACCGCCGTTGCGACCGAGATGAGACGTCGATCTGTACTGCCCTGCCGCAGTTGGCCCAGATGGGCTTCATGTCGCTGCGCCTGCCGGAGGAGTATGGCGGGTTGAACTGCCGACGGCTTCTGTACGCCGCCATTCTGCACGAACTGGCCTACGCCTCACCCTCGGTAGCGGTTACGCTCAGCGTACACAACATGGTCGGCCAGTTACTGCTTCGTTTCGGAAGCGAGCGCGTCAAGTCGGAGCTTCTCCCCGGCTGGGGTCGCGCCGAGAATCACGGCTCGTTCGCTATTACTGAAGCGGATGCCGGTTCCGACCCCGGCGCCGGCAGCACCATGGCCACCCGGGACGGCGACGAGTGGGTGATCAACGGCTCCAAGATGTGGATCACCAGCGGGCGCGAGGCGCCGTGGTTCGTGGTGTTGGCACAGACCCGCCGTGTCGACGACAAGGACGGGATGTGCATGATCCTGGTCGATGCCCGTCAGGACGGCTTCGAGCGGCTCGAAATCAAAGGCAAGATGGGCATCCGAGCCAGCGAGACCTTCAGCCTGCACTTCACGGATGTCCGCGCCCCGCTGGATCACTTGCTCGGCGCGGAGGGCGACGGTTTGAAACTGTCGCTGGTGGCACTGGACGGCGGGCGGATCGGCATTGCGGCCCAATCGACCGGAATTGCCCAAGCCTGTCTGGATGAAATGATCTCCTACGCGCGGCAGCGCGTACAATTTGGTCAACCGATCGCAAAATTCCAGGCGATTCAATGGATGATCGCCGACAGCGCGGTCGAGTTAGCGGCGGCCAAGCTCTTGATCGCGCGGGCCTGCGCCGAAGCTGAAAAAGATGCCGGATTCACTGCGGCGGCGGCGAAGGCCAAGCTCTATGCCTCGGAAATGGCCGGCCGGGTCGCCGACCGGGCCGTGCAGGTTCATGGCGGAACGGGATATGTCAATGATTCCCGGGTCGAACAACTGTATCGCGACGCCAGAGTGACTAGAATCTACGAGGGAACCAGCGAGATCCAGCGCTTGGTCATTGCAAGAGAATTGCTGAACTCCAAAGAAAAAAGCTAAAAAGAGAAAAGAGAAAAATGAATTCGCATCAAACAAGCAGAACAGGCCAACCAGACCGGGCGACCTTTTTTCTTTTTTCTCTTTTCTCTTTTCTCTTTTCTCTTTCCCCCCCGAGGACGCCATGAACTTTGATTTGAGCGAAGAGCACATTGCCCTCCGCGATATGGCCCGCAAATTTGCGGCCGACGTCATCGCGCCCAACGCTCGGACTTGGGATCGCGAGAGCAACATTCCGGATGAAGTCTACAAACAGCTCGGCGAACTCGGCTTCATGGGACTCATGATCCCCGCCGAACTCGACGGCTCCGAACTCGGCTACGTGGGCGCCACGATCGTGATTGAGGAAATTGCGAGACACTGCGGCGGCACCGCATTGATGCTCAGCGCCCACAATGGCCTATGCTGTGCTCATCTGATGATCGCCGCTTCGGAGGCACAAAAGAAGAAGTACCTGCCCAAGCTGGCCACCGGCGAGCACATTGGAGCGTGGGGACTCACCGAAGCCAAGTGCGGCTCCGACGCGTCGGCCCTGGAAACCACCGCCGTGCTCAAGGGCAACGAGTGGGTCATCAACGGCAACAAGATGTTCATTACCAACGGCGGCAAAGCCCAGATCTTCGTGATCATGGCGGTCACCGATCCCGACGGCCGAAAAGGGCATAACATCAGCGCGTTCATCGTCGAGGCGGGCGCCAAAGGGCTGGAAATCGGCGCCGAAGAAGACAAGATGGGCATGCGGGCCTCGAACACGGTACCCCTGACGTTCGAGGACTTGCGCGTCCCGAAGGAGAACCTCTGCGGCGAGCTGGGCGGCGGGTATGTTGACACTTTGATGGTGCTCGAGCGCGGCCGGATCGGCATTGGCGCACTGTCGGTCGGCCTGGGGCGCGGCGCACTGGAGGAAGCGCTGGCCTATTCGCAGCAGCGCGAAGCCTTCGGCACCGTCCTCGCCAACCATCAGGCGCTGCAATTCATGATGGCGGACATGGCCACCCACATTGATGCCGCCCGCCTGCTGGTGCGAAAGGCAGCCTCGATGCAGAATGCCGGCCAACCCTGCAAGATGGAAGCATCCATTTGCAAGCTCTTTGCTTCGGAGATGGCCACGAAAGCAGCACTCGACGCGATTCAAATCTTGGGCGGGTACGGCTACATCAAGGAGATGCCGGTGGAGCGCTACATGCGCGATGCCAAGCTGCTGGAGATCGGCGAGGGCACTTCACAGATCCAGCGCATCATCATCGCCCGAGAGCTGCTTGAGCAGGATTGAGAGAAGGAGTCTTACCGCAGAGACCGCAGAGTTGGTCTTGTTCAGGAATCTCTTCAAGATTGCTCTGCGGTCTCTGCGTGCTCTGCGGTGAGTCTCTTCTGGAATTGCGGACATGGATTTTGAATTCACCGAAGATCATTTGATGCTCCAGCACTCGCTGCGGGAGTTCGCCGACGAGGTTGTCGCACCGGGCGCGGCGGAGCGTGATTTGTCCGCGGAATTTCCCGATGAACTGCGTAAACGATTCGCCGAAATGGGCCTGTTCGGCAGCTATGTGCCTGAGGAATACGGCGGCGCAGGCATGGACATCACTTCCTATGCCCTCATTGTCGAGGAAATCTCACGAGCGTGTGCTGCCAGCGGCGTGATCATCTCGGCGCACACTTCGTTGTGCGTGGATCCGATTCTGCACTTCGGCACAGACACGCAAAAGCAGCATTACCTTCCGAAACTCGCCCGCGGCGAGTGGATCGGCTGCCTGTCGCTCACCGAGCCGGGCAGCGGCAGCGACGCCGGCGCCGCCACCTGCACCGCCCAACTCAAAGACGACGGCTGGCACATCAACGGGCGAAAGTGCTTCGTGACCAACGGCAAAGAAGCACGCGTGATGGTGCTCATCGCCGTGACCGCACCCACCGAAAAGAAACGACGCCAGAGCGCCTTCATCGTCGAACATCCCTGGCCGGGCCTGACGATCGGCAAGCTCGAAAAGAAGCTCGGTATCAAATGCTCGAGCACGGCCGAGTACGTCTTTGAAGACTGCGTGATCCCGAAAGACAACGTGCTGGGTGAGGTCGGCAAAGGCCTGAACGTCGCGCTGGCCACGCTGGACGGCGGGCGGATCGGCATCGCCGCCCAGGCGCTCGGCATTGCAGAAGCGTGCCTGGAGAAATCGATCGAATACTCGAAACAACGGCGCCAATTCGACCAGCCGATCTGCAATTTCCAGGCCATCCAGCACAAGCTCAGCGACATGAAGGTCGGCATCGAGGCGGCCCGCAATTTGATGCACCGCGCTGCCTGGCTCAAGCAAAACGGCAGGCCCTACACCACCGAGGCGGCGATGGCCAAGCTCTTCGCCAGCGAAATGAGCAGCAAGGCAGCGAATCACGCCGTGCAAGTTTTCGGCGGGTACGGATATTGCAACGATTATCCCGCCGAGCGCTATTTGCGCGATTCGAAAATCACAGAATTGTACGAGGGCACCAGTGAAATCCATCGCTTGGTCATTGCCAGAAACCTGCTCAAGGATCCGGAACGCATCGTAAACCAATAACCCAACGAGCCGCAAGCTTTAGCTTGCGCGGACGCTCAATCGCGGGCGGCGTTCTCACCATGTTGGCGTCCGCGCGGGCTGAAGCCCGCGGCTCAGTGATCATCAAGTGGAGAAATCATCATGGAACGAAGCATTATCGTTGCCGCCAAGCGGAGTCCGATCGGCAAGTACCTGGGCGGGTTCTCGCGTATTGCCGCGCCGGAACTCGGCGCTCGAGTCGCCAAAGAGGTCTTGCGTGAGGTTAATGTGCTCGATGCGGGCGTGGACGAAGCGTTTGTCGGCTGCGTGCTACAAGCGGGTCTGGGCCAGAACCCCGCCCGGCAGGTCGCACTGCAAGCCGGCATCGGCGATCACGTCACCGCCGTGACGCTCAACAAAGTCTGCGGCAGCGGGCTTGAAGCCGTCATGCAGGCCGACCGGGCCATCCGCTGCGGCGATATCAACGTGGCCCTCGCCGGCGGGATCGAGTCCATGTCGCGGGCGCCGTATTACGTGCCGGGCGCCCGCGCGGGCATCAAGTTCGGCGACGGCAAGCTCATCGACGGCATGCAGTACGACGGACTGACCTGCGCGTTTGAACAGTGGGCCATGGGCTGCGCCGCCGAGCACACCGCCAAAACAAACGGCGTGACCCGCGCGATGCAGGACGAATTCGCCGTCAACAGTCACAAGAAGGCATCAGCCGCCCAAAAGGCCGGCCTGTTCGACAAGGAAATCGTCGGCATTGACGCCGGCAAGAAGCTCGGCGTGATCGCCGCCGATGAGACCATTCGACACGACGCCTCGGTCGAAGGCGTGGGCAAACTGCCGCCGGTGTTCGAGAAAGACGGCACGGTAACGGCGGCCAACTCATCCGCGCTGTCCGACGGCGCGGCGATGGTGCTGGTCGCCTCGGAGTCAGCCGCCCAGAAGCACGGCTGGCCGATGCGGGCAAGCATCCTGTCCATCGCCACCGCCGGCTTGGCGCCGAAGGAATTGTTCATGGCCCCGGTCCACGCCGTCCGACAGGCCGTCGAAAAGGCGGGCCTGACGCTGCCGGACATCGATTTGTTCGAACTCAACGAAGCCTTCGCCGCTCAATCAATCGCCAACATCAACGCCCTCGAAATCCCGGAAGAGAAAGTCAACATCAACGGCGGCGCCA
Organism: Planctomycetota bacterium; assembly: GCA_022573485.1. Lineage (GTDB taxonomy): Bacteria > Planctomycetota > Phycisphaerae > UBA1845 > CAIVHJ01 > JACZTW01. Next base: position 1,307 of record JACZTW010000037.1, on the reverse strand, counting down.
TCGCCCTGGGCCACCCCATCGGCGCCAGCGGCACCCGCGTGCTGGTAACTTTGCTGCACGCAATGGAACAACGCGACGCAAAACACGGCGTCGTGAGTCTGTGTCTGGGAGGCGGCAACGCGGTGGCAATGTGCATCGAACGCTCGTAGGTATATGTTCCGCACGCGACAACCCCGCGAGAGAACGGATACCCGAGCAGAACTTTCCGCCTGTCAAACTGTACAGTGGCGGGTGGTATCGACAGAATAACGACGCTGCATTTCAAGCGAAGCAATTGTTTCAGGAGGAGAATCAACGATGAGCGATTCAAACCCAATCAATACAGTGGCCGTTGTGGGCGCCGGAGCGATGGGCGCTGGGATCATTCAGGTCTTCGCTCAAAATGGGTTCGAGGTGCTCGCCTACGATGCGTGTGAGGGTGCGGTTGAGAAAGCGGTGCAGCGCATCGAGAAAATCCTTACGAGATTGGTCGAAAAGGGCAAGATCGAGGAGTCTGCTAAACGGCAAGCCATCGGCCGCATCAAACCCTGCGGTGCGCTCAGTGATTTTGCGTCCGCCGACATCGCCATCGAAGCGGCCACCGAAAAACCCGACATCAAAGAGCAAATCTTCAAAGAACTCGATTCCATCCTGCCGCCCGGCAAGATCCTGGCCAGCAACACCAGCAGCATCAGCATCAATCGCCTCGCTGGCGCGACGAGTCGCCCGGAGAAGTTCATCGGCATGCACTTTTTCAATCCCGTGCCGCTGATGGGCCTGGTCGAGATCGTCACCGGCGACAAGACCGACGCCGCCACGATCAACGCAGTCACCGAACTCGCCAAGGCCGTCGGCAAGGAGCCGCTGCAATGCAAGGACTCGCCGGGGTTCATTTCCAATCGCGTGGGCATGCCCATGATCAACGAGGCGGCGTTCTGCCTGCACGACGGCATCGCCACGCGTGAAGCCATCGACGGCATCATGAAACTCGGCTTCAATCACCCCATGGGCCCGCTGGCGCTCGCCGACCTCATCGGCATCGACGTCTGCCTGTTCATCATGGAGGTCCTGCACCGCGACCTCGCCGACGACAAGTACCGCCCCTGCCCCCTGCTCAAAGAAATGGTCGCCAAAGGCCACCTGGGCAAGAAAACCGGCAAAGGATTTTACGACTATTCGTAGCGACGCAGCGGCCAACCCCCGTGTCGGCCGGAGGATGTGGGAATGTAGCGGCCGACCCCCGCGTCGGTCGAGGATTGTGAACACTTGGTTGATCCGGCCGGCAGGGGCGCCGGCCGCTACGGAGGCGCGCGGTCGTGGCCGACCCC
>JACZTW010000290.1 GCA_022573485.1 Planctomycetota bacterium | reverse complement strand
CCGTCATGTTCGTGATGTTGATCGCGTTCAGCATGGCGATCACGATGCGAACGCTACATATTATGGATGCTGAAGGGAAGCTGTTTATGCAAGTGAAGTTTGATTGCGGCTGCGGAACCGGCGAGCAAATCATTTGGCTCAAGCTGCTCGAGAACGCCGGCCTGATCCTGCTCGCGCTGCTGATCACGCTCTCGAAATCGCGGTTTCTGTGTCTGTCGCGATGGGTGCTTCGCGACAGAGCGCAACAACCGCTCAGCGAGCCTCAATCTTCCTGACTCTGAAGATTCTCGATTATCTCCAGCAGTTCCGCTTCTCTCTGATCCGCTTGGGCTTTGGTCTCGTCATGCCGTCCCTCTTCCTGCTTCAGAAGCCGTTTGGCATGTTCCACGTCGCCTCGCAGTCGCCTGAGTCGGGTCTCTCCGGTCATGTAGAACGTCACCGATAGTGTCGCCAGAGCGAGGATCGCGCCGACAGCGATGATCACCACGGAGAGATTCCTGATCAGAAAGCGCCGCAACACATACCCTGTCGTGGGTTTGTGGCACCGAAGCGGCCGATGTTGCCGGCGGCGACGGAGGTCGCCGGCGATCTCCGCGACGTGGTGATAGCGCCGTTGGGGATCCGGCGCCAGGCAGTGCTCGACAATGGCAGCCAGATCGCGATCGACTTTGGGATTCAGCCGGCGCACGGGCGTGAAGGGCGTGGCCAGGACGTGCCGGCGGTACTGGCTCAGCCGCTCGTGGATATCCGGTAATTGCGTAAGCGTTTCTCTGAGATCCGAGTGCGAGTGCGGCGGTTGGCCGGTCAGCAGGGCGTACATCGTCGCACCCAGGCCGTAGATGTCCCAGCCGACCGACGGGTCGGGCGGAGCCTCGTTGGCACTCGCCACCACCGCCTGCTCCGGCGCCATGTAGTTCAGTGTTCCCACTGCTCGGGCGGCCTCGCCCTGCAGATGCGACTGCCCGAAATCCACCAGCCGCACATTGTCCTCTTCGTCCAGCAGTACATTGGCCGGCTTGATGTCGCAGTGCAACAGGCCCTTGCCGTGCGCAAAATCCAGCGCCGAGACGAGTTGCTCGAACCAGCGCGCGGAGCGCTCGATGTCAGCGGCCGGGCATCCCTCACGGCAGAGATTGGCCAGCGAGCCGGAGCGCAGCAAAGCCATGACGTAAAACGGCGGTTCGTTTTGCAGGTTGGCGTCGAGCAGCGTCACGATATGGGGGTGTTCCGCCACGCGCAAAAGCCGATCCACCTCGCGCTGCAAGTAGCGCCAATCCAAGCGCCCGGGGCTGGTGAATATTTTGATGGCGACGTCCTGGCCCGCCCCCACGCGGACCGCCTGCCAGACCTGCCCGTAGGCCCCCACGCCCAGCCGGCGGGTCACCACGTATCCGGGCAGACCGTCTTGCGGGTTAAATGGAGTGTCGGACTGAGGACCCTCCGCCGGATTCGGCGCCCGCGACAACGTCGCCGTGCGCTGGTCGACAGTGTGCCCGGCGGTCGCAGCCGCGTCCGAATCGTTGTGCGGGGATTCGTGCGTGTCGCCTTTCTTGACGGTCATCAGGTCAGCGCCTCTATCTTAGGCTCTGTCGGAAACTCCGGTAGCGGCCGACCCCCGTGTCGGCCGTCTTGCGGATTTCAAAGACCGGCCGGCAGGGGCGCCGGCCGCTACAAAGCCATCCCGCAGAATCAACCGTGACTATGTACTAGTGTATCCGCAGCAGGGCCGGCAGGGAGACCATTTTGAGGGGCAGGAAGTGTGCGGGAGAATTTCATACAAAAGAAATGGGAGAATCCAGCCAATGTTCAGGCCGGATCCTCCCATGTGACCGTCGTTTCCAAATCGTCCTACGTGCCCCGTGCGGTGAAATTGTGGGCTCGTGTGGCTCGTGATTTCATCAATCGTTGGGCCAGTCCGGGATCCCTCGCTTCTCATCGTAGTACTTGCCCACGTCGTAAGGCGTCACCCAAATGACGCTGGAAACGCCGTCAGCCCACAGGGCCGGTATTTTTCGTACGGGCCCGCCGCTGCTGGGATCCTCCTGGAAGAGCACCGGGGTGATCGACGTACCGTGGAAATCCGCCCAAATGACGTTCAGCCGCCCGTCCGAATGTCGGCGGCTGGGCAACACTTGCGAGTATGTCCCAGGGGTTCCCGGAATCACGCCGGTCTGGTGCTGCAGCGTGAACGTGCCCAAATTAGCCCGGACTTCGTGGGGCGAGGGCGTAGGATCGACACCATCAACCCCGCTAGAGTTCAGCAGGAAATCGTCCGAGTTCACCAGCATGATGCGCTGCACCGAACTCACCATGGGGCCGCGATCCGTGCCCGCGTCCACACTCAGCAGAGTCTTCGAGGGTGCAAAAACGCGAGATAGGTCACCGGCCAAGCGAAGCCCGGCCTTACAGTTGCCCGAGGTGTCGCCGCCGAGGCAGTCGTCCTGGCCCATGGCATCCATACTGCCGCCCCGGAAACACAAGGGAATGATCTTGCCGTTAATGCCCGGGATTTCGGCGCCGACGATATCCTCGTTCATGGCATAGCTGAGTGCGCCGTAGTAATGGTCCGACACTTCGTTCGCATTATCATCCGGCTCAAGGTCGCCGAGCGCCACCAGGGTAGGTATGAAGCCACCCTCGCCTACTTTGTTGCTGTTCGGCCAGCCGGGGGATCCGATCTTAATCTTGTCGGACGGACAAACAGCCAGATTGTAGGAGTCTTTCTCGATCGAAGCGAGGACCAGGAGCGCGCGGTCATAGGTATCCGCGCGGGCGCCCCACTTCCAATTCTTCTTGCCGAAAGTAAAGCCGGCGGCCTCGCCATACGCGACAGGCCAGACCAGGAGTTCCTTGTTCCTCAGGCTGAGCAGCGCCCCGGCGTACTCCTCCCCCGGATAGTCATAGTATTCGAACGTCGTGCGCGTGGGATCGACTCTGTCGATTGCAGATTGTCCCGTGGGGCCGCCGACCACCACCTCGTGGCTGGCCACGAGTTGCAGCCGATCCTTGTGGTCGTTTTGAAAAACGGCCGCCCCTTTGCCGATTTCTCGCTGGTTGGAAACACATTTCGTCATGCGTGACTGCTCTCGGGCGCGGGCCAACGAGGGCAACAGAATCGAGATCAACAGGGCGATGATACCGATCACCACGAGAAGCTCGACAAGCGTGAAACCACTGAAGCGATGCTTGTTCATAAATCGTCCTCCCCTTCGATAGGGACAACACAGCAAGCCTGCGAACACCGTGCAAGCGTGCTGAAGACAGACATGAGGATCAATGGGAACGTCCCATTCGATCTCAGTGTCACGAACCTGACTCACATTGGAATCGCCGCACTTCTGCGACCAGGCAGCGATTCCTAAAGACACTGTGCAGATATCGTACCAGAAACTACGACCGTTGGGAAACGATTCTAACTCGTTGCATGGAAAAACGTTACAGATTATAGAATCCAAATCAGGATGCCCGGCGGCCGACATTTGTCCCACAATCGGGACGCATTGCGTCCCGATATCGAGACGAGTATAATAGTGTCGGAGATCGTGTCTATGTTGGCAAAACTCGTCATCCTCAACGGCAAGCAAGCGGGCCAGGCGCTGAGCCTCAATCGGGCGGGCGAAAATATCATCGGCAGGGATGAGTCCTGTGCCGTGGTGCTCAAGGATCCAGCCTGTTCACGCGCCCACGCGAACATTTGGTTCGAAGCCTCGCGCTGGCAGGTCGCCGATCGCGTCAGCGCCAACGGCACCTACCTCAACGGTGATCGCGTTCAGGCCGCCGACCTCAAAGACGGCGACAAACTGCTCGTCGGCTCCACTTGGCTGCGGTTCCTGACCATCGAGGAACGCGTTCCGGAAGAGACCAACGCCCCGCCGACCTGGATTCTCGAGGACAGCATCAATCCCGAATCAAGTCTGACTTCTATCACCGGCAATCAAGTGGATGAAGTTCAGCGCCGCGACTTGGATTGCCTCGAACGCGTCTCCGGCGCCATCGCTCACCAGACGGATCCCAAGGCACTCGTGGAAGAAGCGCTGAAGATCATCACCGAACACTTGCGGGCCTCCGGAGCGAAGATGTTTGGGCGCGAGGGCCGCAGTGTCTTCGCTGAATACACGCGGTCGGCCATGCCGGCGATCACCGCCGACACGATTCGACAGGCGCTGCTCACCGCCGAAGCCGTCCTGGTACCGATCGTCGACGGGAAGGAGCGCTCGCGCTGCATCTTCGCTCCTTTGAAGTACTTGGATCAAGTTGAGGGCGTCATTTGGGTCGCCGAGGCGCTGGGGCGCGCGACGTTCAAGCACGAGGACCTCTGCCTGGTGGCCAGCATCGCACACGTTTTGGCCCCGCCGCTGAAGATGCTGCTGGACGTTCAGCAATTGCAGCGCAAGGCGGACAGCCTCATGGAAGCGACGAGCGTGCGCGTGGTCGGGCGCTCGCCGG
>JACZTW010000289.1 GCA_022573485.1 Planctomycetota bacterium | reverse complement strand
CCGGACCGCGCACAGCCTGTCGCGACCGAAGTCCGTGGCCTGAAGGCCACGGCTGAACATGGAGACGCGAAAGACCTGAGGCAGCAAGCCGCCGGCAAAGCGCCTGCGCCAAACGAACCCACGGCCACGCCAAGCGCAGGCTCCGCAACACGTTGCGAGCGGCGGAGCAGTCTTGCAGGAGCGGTGCCGAGGACGGGCATGTTGCACAGGGGATTCCCCACCCTGGCCGTGCAAGGTTGGGGCCCCCATGCGGTCCGGCCAGCTCGCCCGCCGGTGTTGATGTGTTGCCCCTTGCACTGGCAGCAAGCTGCCAGCGGCGCCCCGGCGCGGCGGGCCAGTGCAGAAGCACCGGCAGGGGTGATGGCTGAGGTCGGTTCGCAGCGGCGGTTGACGACGAGTGGTCTGATCCGCAACAATACACTATTGACGGGCTCACGATGGAGAGGAACCCGCTTGACCTTCACCAATCAAAACGAGCTTTTTCGGGTGTATCGATGACTGATGGCGACGCGACAGTGCGAAATGATGAGTCTCAAAACCCCGGCGGCCTCTCCGAGGAACTGCTTCAGCAGGAAATCGAAAAGGCTCTGGGCGACATGAGCCTGATGGATATGGAAGATCGGCCTGCCCAACGGCGTCAAGCCGGCGGCGAAGACCTGCGCACCGGCACGGTGGTCTCGATCGTGGGCGAGGACATCCTGATGGACATGGGCGGCAAGAGCACCGGCGTGCTGAGCATCAAGCAACTCGGCGACGAGCCGGTGCCCGCCGTCGGCGACAGCGTCGAAGTAGTCGTCACCGGCTACAACCAGGACGAAGGCCTGCTGCTGCTGTCGCGCCAGGGCGCGGTCATGGCTGCTTCGTGGGACACGCTGGCTGTCGGCCAGGATGTCGAAGGCCGCGTGACCGGACACAACAAGGGCGGACTGGAGTTGACCGTCGATGGCATTGACGCGTTTCTGCCCGTCAGCCAGATCGACCGCACGCGCATCGACAGCGATGACCTCCCCGATTACGTCAACCAGAAAATGCGCTGCCAAATCACTGAGGTGCGGCGCAGTGAGAAATCTCTGATCCTCTCGCGACGGATCGTGCTCGATGCCGAGGCAGAAGTTGCACGCAAGGAGCAACTGGCGACACTGGTGGAGGGCAAGGTGGTCACCGGCACGGTCAAGACAATCATGCCCTACGGCGCGTTCGTCGATATCGGCGGCGTGGACGGGCTGCTGCACATCGGCGACATGGGTTTCGAGCGGATCGAAGATCCGCGCAAAGTCGTGCGCGAAGGCCAGAAACTCGAATTGTTGGTACTGAAGATCGACCGCGAGACCGAAAAGATCGGCCTGGGCCTCAAGCAGCTCCTGGCAGACCCCTGGGCCGACGCCGAAAGCAAGTGGCCTGTCGATACGGTGGTCAGCGGCAGGGTCACACGGCTGATGGACTTCGGCGCGTTCTGTGAACTGGAAGCCGGCGTCGAAGGCCTGATCCCCATCAGCGAAATGAGCTTCGAAAAGCGCATCAACCATCCCAGCGAGGTGGTCAGCGAGAACGAGGTCGTCAAGGTCCGCGTCATGAGAGTCGAGCTCGACCGCAAGCGCATCAGCCTGTCAATCAAGCGGTTACAGGACGATCCGTGGATCGGGGCGGGTGTTCGCTGGCCTGTGGACAGCGTCGCCGAGGGCACCGTCACGCGGATCACCGACTTCGGAGCGTTCGTGGAACTCGCCCGCGGCGTCGAGGGGCTGGTCCACATCAGCGAGCTGTCGGCCGCGCGAGTGAACAGCGTCACGGACGTGGTCAAGCAGGGCGAAAAGATACAGGCCAAGGTCGTCAGCGTCGACGAAGAGCGCCGCCGCATCGGCCTGTCGATCAAGCAAATAACCGCCTCACCGGATTACACCGGCATCGAAGCCGCAGAAGCCGAAGCAGCGAAGCCCAAGCCGAAGCGAAAGAAGCCGCTGCGCGGCGGGTTGGAATAGGGATGGTACTCAGTGATCGTTGTGCGAACTCATCGCTGCAAGCCAGCCACGTCAGAACTTCGCATTCGACATCAATGAAAACGCATTGCCCGGATTTCAGATATATCTTTTTCGCAAGCGGTGCCCTGCTGTGGGTCGATGTACTTCAACCTCACTGCGAGAATGAACTGCGTGTCTAACTCTGCGAGAGATCCCAACGCAATGCTCAAGAACCGTTTGAACTCGGGCAGACTTCGCTTGGCCTGCCCCTCAGCAATGTTCGATGGAATGCTGACACTGGCCCGGCGCATTTGCGACGTGAGACCGTACATTTCGTCCTTGGGAAAAGCCCGAGTCAATTGATAGACACTCAACGACAAATCAATCGAGCGCTGCCAAACCCGCAAATCACGATAACCCCTGGTCGCTTCCATGCTCAACCTCCAAACGATGCTCAGAACGTATTTCTGAATACCGAATACCGAGTACCGAGTACCGAGTACTCTTCAAAACGCCGCGTGCCCCGTCAGTTCTCTTCCGACAACAAGCTGATGAATCGTCTCGGTGCCTTCATACGTGATGACACTCTCCAGGTTGAGCATGTGGCGAATCGGGCAGCACTCGATGGTAATGCCGCCGGCGCCGAGCAGGTCGCGTGCTTCGCGGGCAATATCCAGGGCCATGCGGCAGTTGTTCCACTTGGCCAGCGAGACTTGCGTATGGTGCATCTTGCCGGCGTCCTTCAGTCGGCCAAGCTGCAAAGCCAGCAATTGGGCATTGGTCATGCGGCGGACCATGTCGGCCAGGCGAATCTGAACCGCCTGTTTGTGCGACAACGGCGAGCCGAAGAGCGCGCGGACGCCGACGAACTCGGCGGCCTCGGCGTAGCACGCCTGGGCAGCGCCCACGGCGCCCCAGGCAATGCCGAAGCGGGCCTGCGTCAGACAGCTCAGCGGGGCGCGCAGGCCGCTGGCCTTGGGCAGCCGATTGGCCTCCGGCACGCGGCAGTCCTGGAAGAACAACTCCGACGTGTGCGAGGCCCGCAGCGAGAACTTGTGCTCGATGTCGCGGGCGGAATAGCCCTTCGTATCTTTCTCGACCAGGAAGCCCATAACGCCGTCGTCGGTCACCGCCCACACGACCGCCACATGCGCGATGGTGCCGTTGGTGATCCACATCTTGGCGCCGTTTATGATCCAGTCGCTGCCGTCGCGGACAGCCTTGGTCTTCATTTGGCCCGGATCACTCCCGCCATCCGGCTCGGTCAGGCAGAAACAGCCGATCACTTCACCTTTGGCCATTTTCGGCAGCCAGCGCTCCTTTTGCTCGTCGCTGCCGTAGGTCAGGATTGGAAACATGCACAGGCTGCTCTGTACGGAGGCAAAGCTGCGAATCCCGCTGTCGCCGCGCTCCAACTCCTGCATAATCAGGCCGTACATCACGCTGTTAAGCCCCGCGCAGCCGTAGCCCTCGATCGTCGGGCCGAACAGCCCCATCTCCGCCATCTCCGGCACCAGTTCCATGGGGAACCGTTCCTGCTCGAAGCAGTCAGCGATGATCGGCAGCACGCGCTCATCGACCCACCGCCCCACCACGTCCTGAATCTGGCGCTCGTCGTCGCTCAGGGAATCTCGAATCGCATAGAAATCCATTGCTTCGGGCATCGATCAGTTCCTCACGTAGAGTATTGACAGCGGCGTGCCGCCGTATTTGTTCGATCCACGTTTCACCACTCATTTTGTTTAGCGGCGACGCGCAAGTGAGTGTTCATCCCACATTGACGCGACGCGCTCCCCGTTGGGTCGCCGCTAAACATTCTGTCGGTCGTTCTCTAAACCCTGGGACAACATCACAAAGTAGGTCGGTCGTCCGCGATAGACATGTGGTGGTCCTCGTTGTTTAGCGGCGACCCGTAGGGGAGCGCTTGTGATCCTTGCTCAGCAATACGCCGGGGCACGATTCTCGCCCATCGAACGCCTGATTGCTAGAGAACAAATTATGTGCTGATGTAAGTAGTCAGTCGTCAGTAAAGAAGTGGTCAGTGCGAACCGAGAACTGCCCTCAGCATGGTCCCCACGAGCCGAGGAGTTGGGCGAGGTCGGCGGCACCGATGATTCCGTTGCCATCGGAGTCCAGACATTCGCACGCGTCACCGGGCGCGCACGGTCCCCACGAACCGAGCAACACGGCCAGATCAAACGCTCCCGTATCACCGCTGCCGTCAACGTCCGTCGGGCAGTCGCCGCAGCACCCCGTCGATCCGTCCTGGTATTCGTAGGCGCCCATGTCCACAACCGGGCATTCACCCGCACCATTGTCAGACGTCAAGGGATCGTCTATGAAGCGCGGATTGCCGTCGAGGTCGAACGGGGTCGGCTCCGCGGTGTCGAAGTCGTCATCCAGGTCGGCCTCGTCGGGCGGAACAGCGGTGTTGTCGGCGGCGTCAATACACGGCGAGCCGGCCGAGATGTGCAAGTCTTGGTTCTCGAAA
>JACZTW010000036.1 GCA_022573485.1 Planctomycetota bacterium | reverse complement strand
CATAGCGAACCAGCCGGGCTGAGTTGAAGCACACTACGGCGCTGGAAATCAAGTGCATGAGCAGCGCGACGATGACCGCCAGTTCCTCAGCGAAGATCACGACCAAGGCTTCGGCAGCCACGATGTAGAGCACGCCGAACACCAGATTCTGCCAGATGACTTTCATGGTCTTACGGGACAGCTTGATCAGGAACGGCAAACGGCTGAGATCGTTGTTCATGAGGGCGATATCGGCAGAGTTGATGGCGATGTCGCTTCCGGCAGCGCCCATAGCGATGCCGAGGTCGCCGGCCGCCAGCGCGGGGGCATCATTCACACCATCGCCGACGACGGCCACTTTGTGGCCGATGGCCTGGAGTTCAGAAACCAACTTGAGCTTTTCCGCCGGCAACACTTCCGCATGCACAGAGGTACAACCCATTTCCGCAGCCACGCGCCGGGCGACCGCCCAGCGATCGCCGGTCAGCATGATCAGGTTCTTGATGCCCAAACCGGGCAGATCTGCCAGAGCCGCCTGAGCTTCGGGACGTGTCTTGTCCTCCAGCCCGATCCAGCCGATGCACTTCTTGTCGCGCACGACGTAGAGCATGCTCAGGCCTTCGGATTCCTGATACTCGGGCTGGTCCAGCAAGCTCATGTCCGCGCCTTGGTCGCCAAGCCACTTGGCCCGGCCAACCATCAGTTGCGAACCGCCGACCGAACCCACGACGCCCAAGCCGGCGGTCTCCTTGAAGTTTTTCACTTCGCCCAGTGACAGCTTGGCCTTTTGCGCCACGGCGACGACTGCACGGGCGATGGGATGATTGCTGGCGTTTTCGAGGCTGGCAGCCACTTTCAGCAATTCAGCGCCTTCCACGCCCGGCGCCGGCTTCATTTGCGTCACCGAGAGTTCGCCGGTGGTCAGTGTGCCCGTCTTGTCGAACACCATCGCCGTCAGATTCCGGGCATGTTCCAGACTGACCACGCTCTTGATCAAAATGCCCAGCCGAGCCGCACAGGACAGCGCCGCCACCATCGCCGTCGGCGTGGCGAGGATCAGCGCACACGGGCAGGCCACCACCAGCATCTTGATCGCGGTGCGGATGCCTTCGTCGGAAGGAGTGAAGTAAAGAACGATGCCGGCGATCATCAGGATCGTCGGTGTATACCAGCTCGCATATTGGTCGATCAGCTTCATCAAAGGAATCTTGGTGCGCTCGGCGTTGGCGATGAGTTCCTGAACGCGACCCAGCGTCGTGTCCTTGCCCGCCTTGGTCACTTCGATGTCCAGCATGCCGGTCATGTTGTTCGTGCCGCCGAACACTTCGTCACCCACTGCTTTGTCGACCGGGAGCGACTCGCCCGTGATATTCGCTTGGTTGATGGCCGACTCGCCCGAGATGATCTTGCCGTCGGCGGGAATGTTGTCGCCGGGGCGAACTCGGACGCGGTCGCCCGGCTGCAATGTCTTAGCGGCCACGTCGACTTCGCCACTCTCGGTGATCTTGTGCGCCTTCTCCGGTGTCAAATGCATCAATGAGGCGATTGCGGCGCGGGCCCCCAGGGCGCTGCGCGACTCGATCAACTCGACGATGATCATGAAGAACGCGATCAATCCCGCTTCGCGATAGTCGCCGATGGCGATGGCGGCCAGCACGGCCATCGCGACCAGTTCGTCCATGTGCATCTCGCCGCGCCAGAGATTCTTGACGGCCGTCCAAATCAGCGGCGCGCCGAGCATGAGCGCGCCCACCAGCGCCATCAGATCGGCGTGGGCATTGCGCATGGTCTCCCGGCCGCCCTCGATAACGCGCAGGTTCTGGTCGGAGTAGATCCAGGGCGCAATGTAAGACAGGAACACGAGCACGCCACCCAGAAGCATCGCCAGAACAAAGAACGACGAGGCGGAGGACTGCTCTTTTATCGATTTAGTCACGTGGTCGTGGGCCATGAAATACGCACCTCATCTCAACAGAAAAGCCAAACAGGAGGCTGCCGAAGCGTTCTACACACTCGCAAGCAGTTGAATCCCCACTAACGCCCGAGTGCCGAAACCTCTCGCTTCCATCTAAGATCAATGCCAATAACGAATTGCGCGAAGACCCTCCGCGCAGCTTACGATCCTGTTCCTACGATTCCGGGAGACGATTGTTCGCGGCTCCGTCGAGATAAGTCCAGACTCGGCCTCGGTGGCCCGTCCACCGAGCTGAAGTCAGAAGATTTATTGACTGTCCCGGACCAAGAGCTATAGTGGAACTATATCCCCTTGTTCGCATAGACTTAGGTATGATTTGGTAAATGCGAGATGTCCGGAACAGGGGCCTTCCTGCCCGATCCATTGGAGAGATCAATGAAACCATTGAACACCGTGCGAAAATCGCCATATGTGCCGCTAGTCATTGCAATTGCTGGACTTACAGCGTTACAAGTAAGCTTGCCGATTTCCCTGGCTCAGCAGGAGGACGGCAACACTGCAGGCTCGAGGACGCGGACCGCAACCGACGATGCCAAGTCTCTGTTCACCAACTTCTTGCACAACGCCGTGCTGGGCAAGTTCGCCCGGGCTGACGCCTTCGCCAAGAGCCTGCTGGCCAAGAACCCCGACCCGCTCGACATTCTCAAATGGGCTGACGAGCACACCAACAGCATCAAGACGCTCGATTTGCTGCTCAGCAAGATCGAAGTCAGCGAAAGTGCCAGCCAGGTAATGGACTTGATCCGTGAAGGCGAACTGTTGATGCGTAGAGACCCGCAACGCATCAAGGCCAACATCCAGAAGCTCGGCGGCGAGCCACAAATGGAGTTCAACGCGACCAACCGACTGCGTGACTCCGGGGAATATGCCGTCCCCTGGCTGGTCAGCACGCTCCAGGACGATACTCAGTCGCGCCTGCACAGCCGCATCATTCGCATGCTGCCAAAGATGGGCAAGAGCGCGGTCAATCCGCTGGTCATTGCTTTGAAGATGGACGACAACGAGACCAAGCAGTTTCTCGTGAAGGCGCTGGGGCAGATCGGATATCCGCAGGCCATTCCTCATTTGCTCGCCGTTCTTGAAAACCCGACATCTTCCCGAGAGCTGCGGAGCACGGTCGAAAACGCGATATCAAACATTATCTCCAGCAGTCCCTCCCTGCCCTCCATCGCGCCCGGCGAAGCGTTTCTGGATCTGGCGAAGCAGTATTACGCGGATCACGGTTCCGTCAAAGCCGACCCACGGGTCGATTTCGCCAACGTATGGTATTGGCGCGACGGGCGGTTGCAGCGTACGGAGGTGCCGCGCGAGATCTTCAATGAAATAATGGCCATGCGCTGTAGCGAAGAGGCTCTGCGCCTGCAACCCAACCAGGCCGAAGCCGTCGCCATTTGGCTGGGCGCCAACATTCGCCGCGAGGCGGAACTCAGCATGGACGTCGAATCGGTCGAGCCGGACGAGATTGGCCTCGCCGACTTGACCAAAGCCGAGAACTTTCCGCGAAGTGCGTATTTCGCCAGAGCGGCTGGGGCGCGCTACTGTCACATGGTGCTGGACATGGCTGTTCGCGATCGCGAATCGGCCGTGGCGCTCGGCGCCATCGCTGCACTGCGTTTGATCGCCGGCGAGGCCAGCCTCGTGGGACCGGGCGCAGCCATGGAGCCGCTGGCTCAGGCGCTCAACTTCCCGGATCAAGTCGTCCGCATCAAGGCGGCGCTGGCACTGGCCCATGCACTGCCCTCAACTTCCTTTGTCGGATCGGACCGCGTGGTCCCGACGCTGGCAGAGGCCCTCTCGCAAACCGGCGGACAGTATTGCCTGGTCATCGAGCCCAATGAAGCCAATCGCAACCGCGTGATGGACGCCCTTCGCGCAGATCAGACCATCGCCATCGGTGAGGGCGATCTCTACGCCGCGCTGCAACGCGCCCGGCAGGAACTCCCCACGGTCTCCGCGATTGTTCTGGCGGCCGATCAGGACGTTTCAGCAACCGTCGCTGCCATCCGCGCCAACCACTTGTATGCCATGACGCCGATCGTGCTGCTGACCAACGAGGATCAGCTCGGCGTTGTCGAAATGCTGGTGAAGAGCGACCCGGCGGCCGCGTTCGTAACGGCTCAAGCTTCGTCAGAGCAGATTCGACAGGCGTGGCGGCGCGCCGCCCGCACCGTCGGCCAGACCTCGCTGATGGCCGACGACGCCTTGGTGCTGGCGCTCGATGCGACTTCTGCCCTGGGCAAAATCGCGATGAGCCATTCCCCTGTATACGACGCCAATGTCGCCGAAGGCGGCCTGACGCGGGCCCTCGCCGGCGACGATGAATCGCTCCAAATCGCTGCCGCGTCTGTTTTGGCACTCTTGAGCAGCCCGACCGCCCAGCAGTCCATTGCCAAAGTCGCCCTCGGCGACGGGAACACCGAATCGCTCCGGGTGGCTGCCTTTGATTCACTCGCCGCCTCAGCCAAGGTCAACGCCAACCTCCTGACCGAGCCACAGATCAACCGCTTGGTTGAGATGAGCATCAACGATCCAAACTTGATCATCCGCAGCGCAGCCAGCCAATCGCTGGGAGCGCTGAACCTGCCCACCAACAAGGTCGTCCCGATCATCGACAAGTACTACCGCGGGTAAGTAAACGATCGCCGACGCGGATCATGCATCAGAAAGCGTGTGCGAGAAGCGTCTTTTCAGAGCCGCGACCGTGAGGGAGCGGTCTGTGTTCGCGGGGGCAATCCGCTCCCTCGCGGTCGCGTCTCTGATGACACGACCGCCGGCTCACCGCGCGATTACCCTTGGCGAATCAATGGTTGTCCTCACTCCGCGATAATCTATAATGCCCCGCGATACCCAGGCCGAAATCGTCATCGGGCGAAAGCGGCGACGAACCTCCACGCTTCTCCATGTGAGAAACATGCCCGCTGATGATCGAACGACATCCGCCGACGCCAAGCGCCCGCCGAAAGTCGCGGTCATCTTCGCCTGCCTGCTCACAGCCAGCTTCGTCGGCCTGTGGATCTACAAGAGCGTCTTAAAAGAAGCCCACGAATTCAAATTTGATTTTGCGCCCTACTACGCCGCTTGGTTTGCCGCGAGTGTCGGCCACGACTTCTACGAAACCGAAACCGGCAAAGGCGGCTTGCACGGAAACGTCTTTGCGGAGTTGAAAGCGGACATGGGCATCGACGGGGACTTCAGCGCCTACATTTATCCGCCGCAGTTCGCCTGGATGGGCAGTTGGATCGCCCGAATCCGCTACGACACCGCCCAAACATGCTGGGTGTGGATCAATGCGGGCCTGTGGCTCGCGTGCGTCGGAGCTTTGATGGGGCGCAGCTTGGCCGGGCGTCCTGTATTCGCGGCGTGCCTCGTCGTTCTGGCCTTGTTGTACCCCCCGATGGCCTATTCGCTGTCGCTGGGACAAGTCAACATCGTCTTGTTTGCGATGATCGTGTCTGCCGCGTGGCTGATGGCGCGTGATCGCTCGGTGCTCGCCGGAGCGCTGCTCGGCGTGGCGGCCTTGGTCAAACCGCACCTCGGCCTGTTGTGGATCTATCTTTTGTGGAAGCGGCAATGGAAGGCCGCAGGCTCGTGCGTCGTCACTGTATTGATCCTGACCGGCGGCGCGCTCGTTTCACTCGGCATCGAGCCGTTTCGTACCTATGCGTTTGACGTCTTGCCGAAAATCTCCGGCGGGCAGGCGTACATTGCCAACCAATCCGTGTACGGCGTACTGGCCCGCGTGTTTGTTTCGGATCCCGCTTACTTGTTCGCGGACCGCCTCATGGAATCGCACTTTTGGATCGACATGCTGAGCTTGGCAGCCGGACTTGCGATCATCGTTTTGACGTTTCGGGCCATCCCGCGAGACGGCCGCTCATCCGAAACTATCTCGCTCGAGTTCGCCGCCGTGATCTGCGCCCTGCTGCTGGCGAACAAGATCGCAACGATTCACCATTTCACGTGGGTTTGGCTGGCCATTCCGGCGTACGCCGCCGCCGTGCTCCGCGGAGCCGTCCGACCGCCCAGGAATGAGATTATCGCCTTCGTCGTGGGCGTGGGACTGCTGTTTTTGACTTGGAAGTTCTTCGCCTGGTTCAACGACCAATCCGGGCTACTGCGCTTGCTGGCCTGCAATACCTTCGCCGGAGCGCTGCTGATCTGGATCTGTCTCGTGAGGCATTTGCGTCGCGTCACAACACTCGCGATGCCCACCAAGCAGTCGTAGAATCTGCGCCCCACCGCGCAACTTCCGCGCATTTGTCAGGCCCTCGGTTTTATTTCTGATATCTTCAGGACGCGCAATCCGGACCCCCGAAGCCTGTAGCCCGAAGCCCGTGGCCGGCAGCCGCCTCAAGGCGGCGGCAAGGCGGTCAGTTCGAGGAGTCCGAGTCGGGTGCGAAGATCACAAACAAGCCCGAAATGACCGTATCGATGATGGTGTCGAATCCGGTGGCATCACCGTCAAACAAGGCCTGCACCCCGCTCTCCAGCCCCGGCCCGGTCGAGCTGCGGAACTCATTGAAGTTCTCATTGTCGGTGCAGACGACAGGGTTCAAGAACATGCACGACATCACCAGCATGGCCAGCAGTCTCTTGGCAGATCCCGCCTTCGTTCTCATCATCATGGCCTCCAGCTATGGAACTCGTTCTTCCAGTTGTTCCATCGGCAGGGCTGCGGCATGAAAACCTCACATCGGCGTGGCGCGAACGCACCGCCGCGTGCCCACCGGCGATTCTTGCCGATCCGAGACCACCGACTCTCCCGAAATTGTTGACCGGGGCCGGCCAAGGTGGTAAATAATGCCCAGTTTTCCCAGTTCACGGTCTTGCAGGATTCGGGCAAATGGGATTCTCATCCAGTACGGGACTATCGCCTCAGGCATTGTCCGCCCTCTTGGACGCCTCCACGGCCATCACGTCCAGTCTCGAGCCGCAAGTCGTGTTGCAGGCCATTGCGCAGTCCGCCGCGGCGGTGATGCGGGCTGAAGCCAGCAGCGTGCTCATCCTCGATGCGCGCAGAGACAAGCTCATCTTCCAGGCTGCCGTTGGCGACCGCGGCGATCTGCTGCTGGGCGAGGAGTTCGATGCCGATCTGGGCATCGCCGGGCGCGTGTGCAAGACCGCCAAGCCCGAGATCGTCACCGACGTCAGCAGCAACAAGTATTTCTTCAAAGGCATCGACGACAAGAGCAGCTTCAAGACCCGCGGCATGATCGCCGCGCCTTTGATCCAGCAGGACCGCGTGCTGGGCGTCGTCGAGGTGCTGAACAAGATCGGGACCGACAACTTCAACGAGCAGGACCTCAGCCTGCTGCAAATCTTCGCCAACCTCGCCGCCACCGGCGTGGCCAATGCTCAGGCGCACCACCAGCTCAAGAAGGAAAACGAAGGCCTGCGCTCGACGATGGGTTCGAGCGATCAAATCATCGGCCAATCCGCCCCGCTGCGCAAGGTGCTGGAACTCTGCAATCGCGTGGCCCGCAGCAATGCGACCGTGCTGCTGCTGGGCGATACCGGCACCGGCAAGGAAGTACTCGCTCGATATGTCCATCAAAATTCGGAAGTGAGTGACAAGCCGTTCATCGCTGTCAACTGCGCCGCGCTCACCGAGACGCTGCTCGAAAGCGAATTGTTCGGCCACGAGAAAGGCGCCTTCACCGGCGCCTCCGCACAAAAGCTGGGGCGCTTCGAGCTGGCCTCCAAAGGCACGATTTTCCTGGATGAAATCGGCGAGGTCAGCCCGTCCGTGCAAGTAAAGCTCTTGCGTGTGTTGCAAGAAAAGGAGTTCGTGCGTGTCGGCGGCACGAAGACAATCGCTTGCGACGTGCGAGTCATCGCAGCCACCAACCGCGATTTGCAGCTCGAAATGAAAGAGAAACGCTTCCGCGAGGATCTCTACTATCGCCTGAACGTCTTCCCGATCCATATTCCGCCGCTGCGCGAGCGACGCGAGGACATCCCTCTGCTGGTGGAACACTTTATCAGCCGATCGGCGGTGGACTTGCGTCTGGCCAAGCCGGTCCTGAGCGACGACGCCATGGCGCTTTTAATCAGCCATGATTGGCCCGGCAACATTCGCGAATTGCAGAACGTCGTGGAACGAATGGTGCTCATGTCGGACGGGCAAATCATTGACGTGAGCATCCTGCCGCCCGAAATCGCCGGCGCCCACGCCCAGGCCGGCGACGACGCCGGCGATTCGAGCCTGTGGGGCTATGAAAAGGCCATGATTATCAAGGCGCTCCAGAACAACAATTGGAACCAGACCCGCGCCGCCAAAGAACTCGGCATCAGCCGCGACAATCTCCGCTACCGCGTCAAGAAATATGAAATCAAGAAGCCGCCGCGCTGACGCTCACCCACCCGCGAGATTTGCAGGCGAAAAGATAACGCAATAGTCGTCGGCGTGAACTTCCCGCCAAGTGCCCGACTCTCTGAGTTGAGCGATCAAGCGATGATGGTAGCTCGGGTGCAGAAAGAACGCATCGACATCGTAACGCCGGACCAACTCGTCAGGCGAAATGCGGCCCAATGCAGCCTCATGGTATGCGTGCCAATCGTCTTCGCCAAAGAGATACAACCGGCCATCGATGGCCACCTGCCAGTTCGGATGACCCGCCAGAATCAACGGCCCGCCCCACTCGCGGTAATTATAGATCCGACCCTGCGGCACGACTTCTCGAAGACGTGTCATCCCGGCGCCGAGTGCAAACTCGTCGGCCACGCCGCCCTGCAAAAGAGTCGGTAGAACCAGCGCCAGCGGCAGGCCGAAGCCCGCAAGCAGCGCCGAACGAATCCGCCCCACGGGCAAATCCCCACGCCAAGTGAAAATACCGTCGGGCTTGCTTTGCTCGATCCAGCGACTCCACACGGGCACCATCGCCACAGCCCAAAAGAGAACGAATCGGGCAGCACTCAGCGACAGCACAGTCAATGCCACACACAGCGCCGCATCTTCAAGCCGCACGCGAAACCGTAACCGAATCAACAGCCCCAGCGTAATCGCCGCAGCAAGTGCGAAGCCGACCATCGCACCTCGCACGGACGCATCCCAGGGTGGCAGCCATTCGGACACGCCGAGCAAATCGCGGGCCACACGCACATTCGTCGCGCTGGTTTCCAGAATATGCCAGCCCATCGGCGTGGCGAACTGGGCGAGGGCGATCAGCACCACGATCCCCGTCAAGCCCCACGGCGTCGCCAAACGCGACCCCCGAAAGCGGCTCAGCCAATGTGCGCCGGCCATCGCAGCCACTGCCCCCCCGCCGATCAGCACCGACGGATGCGTGTTCTGCCAAAGCAATAGCAGCGGCACGAGCAGCAGCACTTTGCTACGGAATCGCCAATCGCTCTGCACCACATACAGCAACACCGCGAAGCAAAAGATGCCGAAACTCTGAGGCCTCACCATGCTGTTACTGCCGCCGGCAATAAACCCGAGGAACAAAGCGAACAGCAAGCTGAACAGCCCGATGCCGCACCGCTCGCGCGACGCACCGTCAACGGCCGACCGGCCGGCCACCCAAAACGCACCGGCGAAGAGCACCACATGAACGATCTGCACCGCCCGCCACGAACCCAAGTTGTACAGGCCAGCAAAAATGATCTGCGCCAGCCAACCGACGCACGGCACGACCGAGCCCGCATGAGTGAACGTGAAGGAATCCGCCGTGACCAAGTGCCCCTGATTGAGCATCAACTGCCCCAGCCGCACTTGCCAATAAATGTCAACGTCGTTCAATGGCTCGAATTGCAGCAACACCACCGCAGCCATCCACACCGTAGCGAGCAACATGCCATATCGAGTCACGGTACTGCTCACAATGCTCGCCGCCGTTCTTCACGTCGGATCAGCGACGCTGCCCACGCACAAACCAGGATCGGCACGACAAAGACCGGCTGAAACCGGAACCACTCGAACCACTCGGGAATAAACGCAGCCGGAAGATAGGCCACATAGACCACGACCAGCGCCACGCGCGTCCGCAGGCTGATTTCGTAACCGTGCTGTTGGCAGTACACCAAGATCAGCAGAATCGGCAGCGCCAGCAGCGCTCCATCGTAATACTGAGCGTGCAGACTGAGCAGCGGCGTAGCCGCCGTGACCAGCGCCCAGTACAACGCAAAGTCGCCCTTTCGAGGATCGGCGTGGCGCCAAACCCACATCAAATACACGACGAAGCAAGCCAGCACGGCATAGCCCAGCACATGCAGGATGGAGCCGAGTCTGCCGTCACCGCCAAGCGGCTGAATGACCGAATAGTCCAGGACTTCCATGAACGACATGTGCGTGGCGCTGTTCGTAGCGTCCTCGGCGGCGCGGTAGTATCCGCCCAGCTTGTCCGCCATCTTCGCGGGCCAATCCCATCCGCAGGCCAGCGCTCCAAGAACGTAATGCCCGCAGCCGAGGACCGCCGCCACACCCAACGTCACAAACTGCTTGCGAAGAAGCAACAGCCCCAATACTGGAACCGCATACTGCGGCTTGAACAGCAGCAAGCCCAACGCCAGACCCGCAAGCCACTGCTTTTTCGCAACCGATGCGACATAGGCGACCGACAGCAGCAAGAAACACAATGAGGCGTTCTGTCCGCCGGTCATCGCGTGCGTCATTGGCAGCCAGCAGGCCGCCAAGAACGCGATCGTCAGCCAGTGCAGTGAATCGCGCGGCAAGTGCGTTCGCAAAATCCACACGCCGGCCAGCAAGAACGCCAGCATCAAGCAAGTGTGCAAATAAAACGCCCATGTGTACGGCAAGCGCGCCAGCAGACTGTAGGCCACCGCCACCGACGCCGGATTGATGTAGTAAGAAAAACCATCGACCGGCTCGCCGTGCAGGACCGAGTCTTGCGTCTGCTGTTGCAGAGCCGGCTCATACAGGCGTTCACCCTGCCCGGCCCGAATAATCGTGCCGCCGATATAGAACGCCATGAAATCCCGACCTATGATGACATTGTCCTCGCCGACCAGCTTGTCGGCCGACGCATGATGGGCGACGAAGCCGATGCACCAGCCCATGAACAATGCCACGCCGATCATGCCGAGCAACGGCGGGGTCGTGATTTTGCGAATCAGAGAAGACATCATTCTCGACTTCGGACGGTATCGCTGAGACCTGAAAGGCCAAGTCCACATCAGTGAGTTGCCAACACGCAGTTCCGATAAGATCCGGCTGTTGAGACCCGGTGCGAATTCACCTATGCTACGATCGTTCGTGCTGGATTCTTGACTGGGTAACGAGGAACATGTTCGACACACTCTCTGATCGACTGGGCAGCGTCTTCAAAGGCATGAGAGGCCGAGGACGCATGACGGAAGAAAACGTCGCCGAAGCCATGCGCGAAATCCGCACGGCTTTGCTGGAGGCGGATGTCCACGTCGATGTGGCGCGCGATTTTGCGAATCGAGTTCAACAAAAGGCCATCGGGCAGGAAATAATCGGCACGCTCAAGCCTGAGCAAATCATGGTCAAGGTCGTCCATGATGAACTCGTGGAACTGATGGGCCCGGTGGATCCGCGGATCCCCTTCGTGACACCCGGCCCGACGATTGTGATGCTGGCGGGCTTGCAGGGCTCCGGTAAAACGACGACGTGCGCCAAACTGGCCAAGCTCGTCGCCGCGAAAGGAAAACGCCCGCTCATGGTCGCAGCCGACCTCAAACGACCAGCGGCCATCGACCAATTGGAAGTGCTGGGCGAGCAAATCAACGTCCCGGTCTACACCGAGCGCGGCCACGACAATGTAGTCAAGGTCTGCCGCAACGGCATCAAGCAGGCCCGTAAGCTGGATCGCGACGTGGTGTTCCTCGACACCGCCGGCCGACTGGCCATCGACGAAGACATGATGGCAGAGGTGGCCAAAGTCGCCCAGGTGACCCAACCGCACCAAATCTATCTGGTCATCGACGCCATGACCGGCCAGGACGCAGTCAACACAGCCAAAGCCTTCAACGAGCGGCTGGAACTCGACGGCGTGATTTTGACCAAGTTCGATTCAGACACTCGCGGCGGTGCGGCGCTGTCGGTGAAAGCAATCACCGGCAAGCCGATCAAGTTCATCGGCGTCGGCGAGAAGCTGGAGAACATCGAGCCGTTCCACCCCGATCGCATCGCCGGCCGGATTCTGGGCATGGGCGACGTGCTCTCGCTGGTCGAGCAGGCCCAGGCTCAATTCGATGAAGACGAAGCCGAGAAAATTCAAAAGCGGATGGCCAAGGGCACATTGACGCTCGATGATTTTCTCGATCAAATGCGCAAAGTGCAGAAGATGGGCTCGATCAAAGGGCTTATGAAAATGATTCCCGGCATGGGTTCGGCGGTAGACGATGCCGACATCGACGAATCCGACATCGGCCAGATACAGGCCATCATCCTGTCGATGACGCGCAAGGAGCGCACGAACCCCAGCATCATCGACTCCTCCCGCCGCCGCCGCATCGCCCGAGGCTCCGGGTGTGACCCGCAAGATGTCTCCGGTCTGGTCAAGCAGTTCGGCATGATGCGCGACCAAATGAAAGCCATGGCCAACATGAGCATGATGGGCAAGATGAAGTCGATCGCCGGACTGTCCCAAGCGGCAATGACCGGCCAAGGATTCGGCAAAAAAATCAAAGGCAGTACCGTCAAGGTCCGCAAACTGTCCTCCAAGGACAAACGCAAGAAACGCAAGAAACGGTAGTGATATTCCCGGCAGGTGACACACGGCAATGTCCGCGCCCACGCTAACCACGCGCCCGCTCATCGGGCTTGAGATTCACGTCCAATTGGCGACGCGCACGAAGCTCTTTTGCGGCTGTCGCGTCGAGTTCGGGGCCGAGCCCAACAGCCGCGTCTGTCCGATGTGCCTGGGACTGCCGGGCGCACTGCCCGTGCTCAATCGAGAAGCGCTGACCCTCGCCATGCGTTTGGCGATGGCACTGAACTGCAAGATCGCCCGATTCACCAAGTGGGACCGCAAGAGCTATTTCTATCCCGACCTGCCGAAGAATTACCAAATCAGTCAATACGATCTGCCGCTGGCGGAGAATGGATCGTTCGAGTTCACCTGCGACGGCGAAACGCGGACCGTGCGAATCCGCCGAGCCCACGTCGAGGAAGACGCCGGCAAGAACCTGCACGACAACCCTGCCATCACGCAGGTCGATTTGAACCGCACCGGCACGCCGCTATTGGAGATCGTCACCGAGCCCGATCTGCACTCTGCCGAGGAAGCCTACGCTTTCTGCACGAAGCTGCACAAGCTGGCGACCTATCTGGGCGTAACCGAGGGCGTGATGCAGAAGGGGCAGATGCGCTTCGAGCCCAACATCAATGTCGTCATTTCAGACGGAGACGCAGAGTTCGCCACACCGATTTGTGAAGTGAAAAACTTGAACAGCTTCCGGGCCATCCGCGGCGCCATCGATTATGAGATTCAGCGCCAGACTGAAGCATGGCAGAAGGACCACCACTACACAGCCAACGAGCAGCCCAAGGAAAACCGCGGCTGGGACGATGAAAAGAACGCCACAGTATTTCAGCGCGGCAAGGAAGAGGCGCAGGACTATCGCTATTTCCCCGATCCCGATCTCGTGCCGGTGGTCATCGACGACGAATGGCTGAGCGCCGTCAAAGCCGACATGCCCGAACTTCCCGCCGCCCGCCGCGCCCGGCTGGTCAGCGAATGCGGGCTGTCGGCCAAAGACGCAGCACAGATCGTCGCCGATCGCGCGACGGCAGACCTCTTTGACGCCGCGATTCAAAGGGGGGCTGATCCGAAACTGCTCGGAAAGCACTTCATCAGCTTCTGGGCAAAGCACGCCAACAAACGCGAATCGACCATCGCCGAACTCGGCATCGATGCCGCTCGAATCGCCGAACTCGCGATATTGGCCGGCGACGGCAAGATCAACGCCACGGCAGCGGCGGCCATTGCTGAGAAAATGCTCGAATCAACCGATCGACCGTCCGCC
This sequence comes from Planctomycetota bacterium, assembly GCA_022573485.1. Lineage (GTDB taxonomy): Bacteria > Planctomycetota > Phycisphaerae > UBA1845 > CAIVHJ01 > JACZTW01. The sequence goes on along the minus strand of JACZTW010000036.1, from coordinate 3,491 downwards.
ATCGCCAAGGCTGAGGGACTCGAACAAATCCAGGACACGGCTGCGATTGAAGCCCTGGTCGATGAAGCCATCGCCGGCAATCCCAAGGCAGTCGAGATCGCCAAGTCCGGCGGTAAGAAGTGGGAAAAGTCGCTGGGATTCCTCCAAGGCCAGGTCATGCAGAAATCGCGCGGCACCGCCCCGCCCAAGCTCGTCCGCGAACTCCTGCAAAAGAAACTCGGGCTGTAGTTCGCCTTTCTCACGGCAATTCTGCCACAAAGACAGAAAAGTGAAGCGTGAAGAGTGAAGAGTGAAGAGTAAGGAAGGGAACAGGAAGCAGGTGATGGTGATGGTGATGGTGAACGGTGCAGCGTGCAGTGGAGCGTGCAGTGGAGCGTGCGGTGGAAGTTCGCTTGGGTTCTGCAATCCGAATTTTGCAATTCGAAATCTGAAATCTGAGATCTGAGATTTGAGATTTGAGATCTAAAATTTGAAATCTGGAATCCGCAATCCGCAACGCGTAACTGTCACATATGGTGCAAAGGTACTTCTGTCATCTTTCTTCGTGTCTTGGTGTCTTTGTGTCTTTGTGGCAAGAATTCCGAAAAGGGCGGAACGCGGAATCAGAGCAGCGATACTGGATCAATATCGATGATCATGCGTTTCACTTTGGCGTGCAGTTTCTTCTCGTGCCGCAGATAGTCCAGCAGCTTCGCCCGTTCCGCTGCCGTGCTCGTGCGCAGCAAGATATCGTAACGGTACATCCTGCGAATACGCTCCAGCGGGCAGGGAAACGGACCCATAACGTCCGCCGGCGACAATCCCAATTGGCGACACGCCTCACGAACGGTCTCGGCAAACTCGCCCGCAGCATGCTTGAGAATCGACTCGGACGCATCCGACAAGACCCAGCGGGTCAGCCGCGTAAACGGCGGCATGCGCGTTTCGCGCCGAATCTCGAGTTCCCGCTCGGCGAACGCCGGAAAGTCATGCCGTGTGGCGGCCTGCAGCGCCGGCAGCTCGCCCATGACCGTCTGCACGACGACCCGCCCACCCGATCGAGCGCGACCCGCCCGACCGGCCACCTGCGTGACCAATTGAAACGTGCCCTCGTTGGCGCGGAAGTCCGGCTGATACAGCGCCGTGTCCGCGCTGAGCACGCCGACCAGAGAAACGAAAGGGAAATCCAAACCCTTGGCTACGATCTGTGTGCCGATCATGATGTCGAACTTGCGGGCCTCAAAATCGGAAACGACCTTCTCGTAGGCCCGCACGTTCTTCATTGTGTCGCTGTCCACCCGTCGAACGCGGGCGTCGGGGAACTTCCGCCGCACTTCCGCCTCGGCTCGTTCGGTGCCCAGGCCCAGTGGGATCAGTCGGGTCGCACAGGAGGGATCGGCACAACTGCGCGGCGCCGGAATTTTCGCAAAGCAGTGGTGGCAGACGGCTTCGCCGGTCAATTGATGAAACACCATGCCCGCTTTGCAATTGTGGCACAGCACGCGATTCTTACACTTCGGACAATACAGCACTTGGGCATAACCGCGGCGGTTCAACATCAGCACAACCTGCTCGCCTCTGGCCAGCGCGTCGCCCAGACGCTTCTCCAGCAATCGCGACAGCAAATGAGCGCCGTGCCGCGCGTGTTCTTCGTAGCGCATATCGACAACCTCGACTTCGGGCATTTCGAGGCCGGCCACCCGGTGCGTCAAGTGAATCGACTCGTAGTGATCGTGAACGCGGCAGTTGTGCCAAGTCTCCAGCGACGGCGTGGCAGACCCCAGCACCACGGGGATGTTGAGCAGTTGGGCACGCTTGATGGCCACATCGCGGGCGTGCAAACGCGGTGACTGCTGGCTTTTGTAACTGTTTTCTTGCTCTTCATCGACGACGATCAAGCCCAAATCACGGCACGGCGCGAACACTGCGCTGCGGGCCCCGATCACCACGCGCTTTTGTCCGGTGTGAATCGCATTCCAAGTCAGGGAGCGTTCCGCACCGGTCAGCCCACTGTGGATCACCGCCACATCCCGCAGCCGCGACGCGAAGCGGTGTACGAGTTGTGTCGTCAGGGCGATTTCGGGCACCAGCACGATCGCCTGCCGCCCCGCCGCCACCACGCGCCGGATCGCATCGATGTACACTTCGGTCTTACCGCTGCCGCTCACGCCGAAGAGCAACTGCACTTTGAATTCACGGCGCTCGATGGCCTCCGCGACGGCAGTGCAGGCCTGCTGCTGTTCGTCATTCAAAGTAAAGTCGGGTTCGTCAATCGGCCGATCGAAATTGGGTGCATCCCGGGCGTGCTTCTCGATCCGCTCAGCCACCCAGCCGCGCTTGATCGTCTCCCGCAGCGTAGCGCTTGAGACTCCGATTCGTTCGCAGATTTCATCGGCGCGGACCGCTTCGCCGCCGTCGGGCAGGGCTTCGAGCAGTATCCGCTGTTTGGGGCCGATCCGCGAAACAGACGCCTCGATTTCTTCCAACGACTGCGCCCGCCAAATGTGCCGCACACGCCGAAAGCCGCTCTGCTTGCGCACCGTCGCCGGGACCATCGCCGCCAGCGCCCGGCCGATCGGCGCGCAGTAGTACCGCGCGATCCATCGGCCCAGTTCGAGCAAGTGCTCGTCGATCCAGCTTCGATCGTCGATCGGCGAATCGATGAACTTCAGCGTGGTGTCCCATTCGCGCTCGGAGATGTCCAGCACGAACCCGTCGATCAGACGCCCCCGCCGCCCAACGGGCACTGTGACGCGCTGGCCCGGCGCGATCGCGCTGACCAGGTTCTCTGGGATCGCGAACGAGTACAGGCGATCGAAGGCCGACACGGGCGCCACCGAGGCCACCTGCATCGTCTTGGCGATGCCCTCCTCGACCCACAGCTTCGGTGTGAACTGTTTCACGGAAGTCACTAAATTGTCTGCACATCAGCCGCGCGGATCGTCCGCCGGCGAATGTCGAAAGCCGGTGATCATCGGCTTGTTCTCCGGCTTTTGTTCATGGTGAACCGCGAACACTTCGACTCGGCAGACTTCGTCAAACGGAACGGCAACCACGAACGACCCGACTTTGTAGACTTCGTCCGCCGGCTCGCACTCGAACGTCAGATGGGCCTTGGACTCGACCTCATCGGCCAGCCCCTTCAATTCATAACTGAAACCGTCCCGCAAGTAGATCAGAGTGCGGCTTTCGAGTTTGTCCATGTACTTCCGGCAAGTGTCGTCTTCCAGGAGCGCCTTGCGGTCCTTGTCGGGGAATTTTCGCTTGGCGACACGAATGAGGGCATCCAGCTTGTGCTGCTCATAAGCGCTGCCGTAGAACCAATCATAGTCAAACATGCACTTCTCCTGCTAGAATCACGAAGCACTAGGCTCTGTCTGAAAATTCAGATTCTTTCAAGGAGCCGCGGGTTTTAACCCGCGCGAGGCCTCGCGCAGACTAAAGTCTGCGGCTCCTTGGATGTTTTCATGCAGAGCCTAGTAGTTTGTAGAAACCGTCGTACATCAGCACCT
>JACZTW010000288.1 GCA_022573485.1 Planctomycetota bacterium | reverse complement strand
ATCCAAGATCTTTCTCACCCGTGGAGCGATCATGGTCCAGATCAGTCCACCTCGGTCACCTCCGCCAGCCCTTCCACTTGGGCGACGCGGGCGATCTCCTCCATCGTCGTTATCCCCCTGAGGATTTTCAGTTTGCCGTCCGCAAGGAGCGTCCGCATGCCGCTCGCGCGGGCAGCTTTGCGAAGCGGTGCAGCGCCAGAGCGGTTGAACGCGAGTTCTCGGATCTCATTGTTCATGATCAGCATCTCGAAAATCCCGATCCGGCCTCTGTAGCCGGTACCGCCGCAGCGTTTGCAGCCCTTCCCTTGATACAAGGGACGCCCCTCCAAATCACTCTTCTCGAAACCCAGCAGCTGCATTTGGCTCGGAGTCGGATCGGGAGCCTCAACCTTGCATTCTTCACAAATGGTCCGGATCAGACGCTGGGCCATGATGGCCTGGATCGCACTGGCGACCAGAAACGGCTTGATGCCCATGTCGATCAGCCGCGTGACCGCCGACGGAGCGTCGTTGGTATGCAGCGTGCTGAAAACCAAGTGCCCCGTCAGCGCGGCCTGGATGGCCACGTCCCCGACTTCCTTGTCGCGAATCTCACCGACCAAAATGATATTGGGCGCCTGACGCAGCATGGCTCGCAGAATCTTGGCAAAAGTAAGACCGATTTCCTCCCGCACCTGGCACTGATTCATCCCCGCAAATTCATATTCCACGGGATCTTCCGCCGTGATGATCTTGCGGTCCGGTCTGTTCAATTCCTGAAGTGCGGCATAGAGCGTGGTCGTCTTGCCCGAACCGGTTGGGCCGGTCACCAAGAAAATGCCGTTGGGCCTCTTGATGATCTTGATGAACGATTCGTAATCGTCATCGAGAAAGCCCAGAGCCTGAATTCCAACGCGGACCGAATCGGGTCGCAGAATACGAAGCACGATGCTCTCGCCGTGGTACGCCGGGCAGGAACTAACGCGAAAATCGATGCTGTCGTCTCCGATTTTCATCTTGATGCGCCCGTCCTGCGGAACGCGCTTCTCCGCAATGTCGATGCCGGCGAGAATCTTGATCCGCGTGGTCATCGGGCCTTGCATGGCTTTGGGAATATCGTCGCGCACGTGGCACACGCCGTCGATGCGGTAACGCACGCGCACGCGGTCGGACATCGGCTCGATGTGTATGTCCGAGGCGCGACTCCGAACCGCCTCGCCGATCATCATGTTGATCAGGCGAATGATCGGCGCGTCCTCGGCTTCGTCTTCCATGATCTTCTGCAGATCCGCGCCGGCTTCGTCGATGCTGACGCTAAGACTCATACTGGCGATGCTCTTGGTCAGCTCATCGCTCATGGGGTCGACGAAATTGTCGATGAAGTGTTTGACCTTGGACAAGGGCGCCAAGGCGGTCTCAATCTCGGCGTTCAATCGAAACCGCAACATATCAATCGTGTCGAGATCCAGAGGATCCGTAATCACGACCCGGATGCGGTTGTCCTCCTTGCCGATGGGCAGGACCATGTGACGCCGAATCAAATCGTGGGGCACCAGGTCCAGCGCGCTCTTGGTGACCACGTCCTGCGTCAGATCCACAAAGGGCATGTCGAACTGAGTGGCCAGGGCCTTGTACACGTCGTCCTCGCTGCACAACTCCAGCTCGACCAGGGCTTCACCAATTCGCTTGCCGTGGTCGGCGGCATACTGCAGCGCGTCCGCCAAGCCGTTTGCGGGCACGACGCCCCAGCGAGAGAGGATTTCGCCTAGTTTTTTCTGCTTGCGGGCCATTTGCGCGCCTTAGCTCCATTCCCCGGAGAAACGAGCCGCGATTACACGATCCTACCTTTTCTGGGCTGAGGAAGCAGCGGCGGACGCCGCTCGCGAACTACTCGTCTAAACCGTCTCTCGTAACCCTCAATCAATCTTAACCCCCATCTGCGGGTACTTCAAGCCGTTATTCGTGCTGGGTTTAAGTCAATGCGGGATCCGCAACCGATCTCCGGCATGGCAGCGGAGCACCTCAATAAAGAAGCGGCGGGAATCTAGAGATCGATTCGCGGAAAGCGATTAGCCGCCCCTAATCTAAAGAGCTTGACGTTGTTCGGCAGCAATGGGTTGCAGGACGTCATCGCGAGGCCTATACTAGATTCGATGGTAGAGTCCGTCCACTTTGGACGACACCTAGAATACGATCTCTAAGCAGGGTTCGGTCTTAAAGCTTGAGCAGGCGATACATCCGCCTACTAAGGAGCATATAGATGCGGAAGAAAGCAAAGCGCTATTTGTTGTACCTCTTGTTTCTTGCGGGCGGAGGCACCTTGTTCCAGGGCAACAACGCCGGCTTCACACGTTGCGCGGGTGACGGCGCACTCGTTTCCGTCAATTTCTGTTTCGTGTTTGATTGTCAAAGTGGCGCCCTGGGCGGAGCGATCGAGTTCTGCGGGGATCAACCGGGCGACGATGTTTTCCTTGATTGTCCTTAGGATGACCGGGCACAGACGTGGCCCGCTGGCATCCGCCGATATTACGGGAGTTTGCTGATGAACAAGACGACTCGTGGCTTCTTTGGACGGGCACGTGCCGCGACTTTGCTCTTATTGAGCGGTACGATGACGTTCCAGTTCGGAATCGGCGCATGCACGGAACTCTCGCAGTTCCTGAACCCCTGCGGAACGGTCTTCCCCGACGATATTTGCACGGTGCAGGATTTGGAGCGACTGAACGGCCCGATTCCCGACTTCCAAAACGACCCCACGTGTACGATACCGTACCTCTGTTCCGATGACCCGCCGTTCGGAACATTTGGCCCTGGTCCCAGACCATCGGGCCCCCCGTAGCGCTGGGGCTGCCCGGCTACCGCGGCTGGTGGTGCCGTCAACGTTGACGAAGGCATCCACTCTGAGTTGCGCTGAAGGAGATCACGGGTTGCGTTTCAAGCAGTGTTTTCGCGGATTGACGGCCCTCGCATGTGGTGCCTGCCTGTTGCAGGTGGGCGGCTGCACCATCGAGAGCCTGCTCTTGGATGTTATCAGTATTACGCTGAGTGCGGTCCTGACCCAATTGCTCAGCACTCCCCTGCTCTAGCTCGACTTGTCCTGAACGAGCCCGCCGCTCGGATCAATCAACCTTTCCACCAGGCTTTCTTTTTGCCTCGCTTGTTCGCACCACCTTTGCCTTCCTTCAGCAGTTCGGCGCGGATCTGCTCGATCAAATCCGCATCTGACTTGCCGTTGCTTCCGATTCGCTTCAACGCACGGAATCGATCGCGAACTTCGGGCTCCAGCGATTGCAAGTCTACACCAGCCGCCGGCGGATCCGACGACGGTTCCTCGTTTCCGGCCTCGGCGCCTGACAATTCCTCCGCCATTTGACGCGTTTCTTCCTTCAGATCCGCAACCGCAGTGCGCATGTCCCGCCGCGCGCGATTGAGCACCGCCGTTGCGTCCGCCCGCGGTTGCTTCGGAGGAGTTTCATCAGGCTCCGGCAAAACGGGTATCGTTTTCGGCGCCGGATCGACGGGTGAGTTCACCGTGATGTCGTATGCTTCATTGGCTTCCTCGATGAACTGCTTGAAGCGCGTGACGATCTCGAAGCATTGATGAATCTGCTGTTCCCTCTCGACCATTCCGTCGTGTCGCTTCTGCAAGGCCTTCTCGTAATCGGCAAGTTGGCTTTCCCTTGAGCCGATTTCTTCATGCCTGGATTCGAGTTCGCGCAGATTGGATTCAAGATCAGCCCGCTGCTGAAGAGTGGCCTTTTCCCGCGAGGAGAGTTTGGTTTCCCGATCGCACAATTCCTCCGAGAGTTCGCTCATCGACTGTTGCTCTTTCTCAAGCCGAGAGCGCTCTTCCGCGATTGAGTTTTCGAGCGGCTCAAGTTCGAGACGCCTGGATTCGATCTCCTGACGTACCGTGTCGTATTCGGCGGCAAATCGTTCGACGTCTTTCTGCCGCGTCTCCAGTTCGCCGGCCACCGTGGTCAGTTCGGCCTGCTGTTCTCGAATCTCAAGGTCCCGGTCGTCCAGGTCCGCTTTGATCTTCTCGAGTTCCGCTTCTCTCGCGGCGATCTCACTTTGCTGCTGCTCACACTGATGTTCCTGATCGGCTACTTTGCTGCTGCGATGTTCCACTTCCGCCTTGATCTTCTCGAGTTCCGCCTTTCTCCCGGCGATCTCGCTTTGCCGCTGCTCACATTCTCGTTGCCGCGTCTCCAGTTCACCGGTCACCGTGGTCAGTTTGGCCCGCTGTTCTCGAATCTCGAGGTCGCGGCCGTCCAGGCCCGCCCTGGCCTTCTCAAGCTCCGCTTCTCTCGTGGCGAACTCGCTGTGCTGCTGCTCACACTGTTGTTCCTGATCGGCTGCTTTGCTGCTGCGATGTTCCACTTCCGCTGCGAGCAGCCTGAGTTCCTTTTCCTTGTTTTGCAATTCCTGCTCGCGAACCGTCAGGTTGTTGTGCTCCAGAGTGAGTTTCTTCTTCCATTCGTTGATTCCACCCCAGGATTCCGCTAACTCCTCTTGCAAAGCGGAG
>JACZTW010000035.1 GCA_022573485.1 Planctomycetota bacterium | reverse complement strand
GAGGCCCGGCAGGTGTCCTATCGAGCCTTATCGCGTGGCTGCTGAGCGTCTTGTAGTCCCGTAGGGACATCCGAAAATAGCCCAGTCCCGGCGCGCCGGGACTGGGCTATTCTCATCAGGCCTCCGCGAGGCTGACATCTGCGCGATGCATAACTGCTCAACACATACCTTATCGGACGTATCGGCGGCGGATGAGTCGTGCGGACTGTTTGAACAATCGCTTAGCGCGATCACGGGGGTCGTACAACAGTAGTAATGTATGGCTAGTTTCAGACTGCCTGCGGCGGGACCGATAAACCGTCATGCGATGCGCAAGCCGTATGTGGTCCAGGCGCGCCGTGGGCAAGTTGTGCGCGCTCGGCGTGGTAGCGGTAGTCAGCCCGGTATGTGGATTCTGCATGCCGGGTGCGGACACGCCGATCGCGTTCATTGCATCCGACGCGGACCAACGCTTCACGGGTGGGGAACCTTCGTCTCCGATCTCCCTCCGCGCTGTTTCGCCGAACGGCTCCGCACATTTCATCTATGACTGGTCGGCGGTCGATCCCGCGGGCGCTTCGGCGGACGAACTGCTGGCTTCCGGCGAGGGGTCCACGACCCCGGGGTCAGCGCACCACGGGTCAGCAAGGCGGTTCTCGGCCGCCGCGGAGCGCGGACTCTATGAACTCTTCAGCACTGTAACCGACAGCGCGGGCTCTGTCTACGTGGGCAGGAAGCTCCTGCGCGTGGGATCCGTGAGCGGGCTGGACACATCCGCGACGCATCTGGGTGTGGTGGCCGGCGACCCCAGGGTTGGCGGAACGGACGGGCAGACGCTGGTGCAAGTCAACCCTCGCTTTGGAACAGCGCCCTATGAAGTGACGTGGACAACGAGGAGCCCGGACGGCGGAGTGGATAACAGGCGGCTGTTGGCCTTGAACTCGCTGGCTTCGACATTTACCAGCACGGACAAAACCGGCACATATATCGTGACGGCGGAGATCGTTGACTCTGTCGGTGCGGCTGCCGTCGAAAGCGTCGCCGTCATCGTGCGGGATGGGCCGGCGCTCGAGGTGTCCGCCGATCGGGTCTCTGTTCTACCTCGAGGCGGAGCGGACGGCATGGTGGGACTGCTGGCGACTCCGATCGGTGGGAGCGAGCCCTTCACGTACGAATGGGAAATCATCGGCCCCGATGGCGCACGGCACAATCACCTGCTGTGGGATACAAGCGTGCGGGATCCGATCTTTGAGAGCGACTCGTCCGGGGACTTCGGCGAGCTCAGTCGAGTTGCGGAGACGGGCGTGTTCGTGGCCCGCTGCGCCGCGAGTGGTGCTTTCGGAACCGTGCTGATCGGGTCCACAACGATCGAGGTTACGGACGGAATCAGCCTGGCGATCTATGCCGATCGACTGACATTACCTGCTGCGGAGGCAGGGAGTGCCCAGGCGACTCTGACAGCGACGGTCCGCGGTGCGCGGGAACCCCTCAGCATCGTCTGGCGTGTCAGCGGACCCGACGGGAAGGATGCGACTTCGCTGCTGGCGAACAGCACGGGCGCCGAGACGAGGTTCGCTCCGGATCCGCCCGGGGCGGAGTCGGGATCGTACGTTGTTCGCTGCTCGGTGTCGGACGCGCGCGGCAGGACGGCGGCTGACGCGCTGGTGATCACGGTGGGCGAGCCTTTGAGCGCGGCGGTATCCGCCGATCGCACGTCGCCGACGATTCGCGGCAACGCCGGCTTTGACAGTGTACGGTTGAAAGTCCGCGCCTCGGGCGGAACCGCTCCGTATGCTTACCAGTGGTTCGTGCAAGATCCTGACGACAGACGCCGGCTGCTGGGCGGGTTGTTGGGCAGTTTCGCAACCGCGAATCCGACTTTCTCAGCCGACGCACGACTCGGTCCGCACACTGCGTGGTGCGTGGTCACCGACGCCGATGGAACAGTCGCGGCTGACGGCGTCACGCTCAACGTGGGTCAGCCTTTGAACGTCGAGGTGGCCATCGACAAGCCTGCTCTGGGTGGGCTGTCTCCGAGGGGCGGTGTTGGCGGGCAAGGTCGGCTGTTCGGCAGGGCTCAAGGCGGCGCGCCGCCGTACACTTACAATTGGGAAGTTGTTGATGCGAACGGCGTCACGGATCGCTCGATCCTGAGCGCTGCATCGGTTGCAGATCCCATCTTCACCAGCACCCAAGATGAAGGAACATATCGCGCGACGCTGACCGTTACGGACGCTCTGGGCGCGGTTTTCACGGACGGTGTCGATGTCGTTGTCCAGGAGCCGGCACCAGTGGAGGCGAACAGTGGAGTCGGCGGAGGCCTCAGAGTGGAGATCAGCACCGATCGCAGGCGGCTTCAGCCGATCGTAGGCGTTGCGACTCTGCAAGTCGATGCGATCGGAGGCGTTGAACCGATCTCGTTTGAGTGGGAAGTCATCAACGACAACGGCGCGGGGGAGGCCCAACGTCTCGATGTCACGACCGGTGCCCAGGTTACTTTCACCGCAGGCGCCCTGGAAGGGCGCTATCGCGTTCGATGTGCCGCCATGGACTCCGCTGGGCAGGTGGCACGCGGCAGTGTTCAGTTGGAGGTGACCGAAGCCTTCGACATTGCCCTGGCTACATCGGTGACTCACTTGGCATCCGGCGGCGTCGTGGGCCTGTCGGTCGAGCTTGGCGGCGGAACGCCCAACTTTACATATTCCTGGAGGGTGTTGGACGAGAATGGCGTGCCGGCCGGCGTCTTTGCCAACGGGGCGACGACCACGGGCGAGGCGCTGCAAATTTCGGTAGGTGATCTACAAAACCAATGGTCCGCGCCCACGGGCACTGGATCAAGTGGAACCTATCGTATTGTGGTCACCGCTGTGGATGCCGACGGTCTCGCCGCAAGCGCCGCCGCACGCGTGACGGTGTCTGATGCGTTTGCCGTGGAGTTGTCCGCGACGGAAACTCACTTGGTACCCGGTGACTCCGTGGGACTCGCTGCCACACGCGTGGGCGGCACGGCCCCCATTACTTACGTTTGGAGCAGCTTCAACAGCGAGGGTTCGTTCAGTGGGACGTTCACCGAGGGTTCGGCGGGCACGGGTCAGGCTGAGCAAATCAGCGAAGACGATGCAGCGAACATATGGACCGCACCATTGGAAGGCACGGGCACGACGGGCCGCTACGAAATCCAAGTGACCGCGATCGATGCGGACGGGGACACATTCAGCGACGTTGTCGAAGTGATCGTGATTGAGCCGTTGTCGCTGAATCTGGCGGCTGGAAATGTTGTGGTGGCCCCAAGCGGCTCGACGATGTTGATCGCGGACCGCACCGGCGGCGAGGGGCCTTTCACTTACGCCTGGACGGCGACCGACTCGAACGGCCAGCCGGCCGGCGCTTTCATCACGGATTCCACGGACAGCGGCTCTGCGATCCAAGCGAACCAAGCGGACGATGCAACCAACTTTTGGATTGCTCCAATCGATACTTCGGGCACTACGGGTCTGTATGATGTCACTTGTACCGTTGTAGACTCGCTGGGCAGTGTCTTCGCCGACAGCATCCAGATCGTGGTCGGTTTGCAGGACTCGCTGAACGCGGACTTGTCTGCCAATCGGGTTTTCGTGCCGCCGGGCGAACTGGTCGATCTGGCCGTCGAATCAGTCGGCGGTGTCGGTGTGCGGGAATTCACGTGGCAAGCGCTCAATCAGTTGGGCGTATCAGCCGGCACGCTGAGCGCAAGCACGCAGACCAGTGCGACGGGGGCGGTGACGAATGCCTGGACCGCACCCGCGGCGGGGACTGGAACGCTGGGCACCTATCGCATCGAAGTGACGGTCTCGGACGCCGCCGGCGCAGCCTTCACTGATTCAGTGCCCATCGTCGTCCGATCGCCACTGTCCCTGCACCTCTCAGCCGCCGACATCTTGATTCCGCCGTCCACCAGCGTCAGCCTTTCAGCCACGCCCACCGGCGGCGAACCGCCGTTCACGTATACTTGGTCGTCCAAGGATGGAACGGGAAGCGATGGCGGCACGTTCACCTCGGGATCCGGGGGCACGGGCGTGGCGGAGCAGAGCGGGCAGGATGCGGGCGTCTCGAACACTTGGAGGAGCACCACGAACAATGCTTACACCATCACGTGTACGGTGGAAGATAACATCGGGCAAGTGTTTACAGATTCGATCACCATTGTCGTCACGACCGAGGACGTGTTCTCGTTCGACGTGACCGCGGACAAGGCGGTTGTCGGACCGGGCGAGACCGTGACGCTCGCGGGCAATCAGACCAGCGGGTTTTCGCCGTTCACGTATACGTGGAATGCCCAGAACGAATCCGGCGGGCCTGCGGGAACGCCTTCGACGCTCACGCAGAACAATGTTGTCGGTGACACGACCACCACCTGGGTCGCACCGACCGGTCCGACGGCGGAAGGAACCTACAATATCGCCTGCACGGTCACCGATGCGGGCGGCAAGAGTTTCACCGACAGCATCTCGGTCAAGGTCAGCACGCTGGCCATGCAGAACCTGTTTTTCGATCCTGCGACGGCGGATACCACCAGCGTTCTCGGTGCTACATTGCTGACCGCGAGTCCGTCGGGCGCCGACCCGGGCCAACAGATTGTCGCCGGGTTTACCAATCCGGTTCATCCACGCAATGTGGTCATCACCATCGGTGACTTGAACGTCAGCATCACCGGCGGCACGGCTCGCGTGACCGGGCTTGACAGCCGCGGGTTGTCACGTTCTGAAGTGATCACCATCGGCGCGTCCACGGGTGTGAGTACATCGCATACCGGTGTTGTCCCGTTCGCAACAGTGAGCCAGATTGACTTGTTCAACTTCACGGGCCTCACTGCCTTTTCGGATACCGTTGCACTGGGCGTGGGAACGAAGTTCGGATTGACGGGCAAGCTCAATGCCGCGAGCGATGTGCTCTATGTCAACGAAGCGGGAACCGTACTCACCAGCGGGTACACCGTCGATGCCACAGCAAGCCAACAGGGCATTACGTTTGCCAGCGCACCAAACGGTGCCCGCGATTACGTGGTCGTCTTTCGAGTACGCTAGCGAACAGGACTGAGGACGGAGAACTGAGGACTGGGGACGGAGGACTGAGGACTTTCCCTATTGGAGCCCCTCAGTCCTCAGCACTCAGTCCTCAGCACTCAGTCCTCAGTCCTATTCCTACGGTACGGGCGTCAAGAGATATCCGCGGAACTGGCCGTCGATTCGGCCATAGCCCGTGATTTGGCCTGACGCGTTGACACCGAAGGCCACGGTGAGTGTTTCCCAGGATGTGCCGTCAGGCAGCAAGTCGTTGAGGTTGTGCAACCGGCCGCCGGTGTAGATGAACGCGTTGAAGTCCGACAGCGTGCTGGAACTGACGCTCCCGACCATCTGGCCCGCATCGTTGATGCCCCACACTGAAGTCTGCCCGAAGCCGTCAAGGTTGCCCAGAGTGATAGTGGTGCCGCAGGCGTGCAGGAATGACACATAGTCGGACGTGTCCCAGGAGTGGCCACCGATCATGCCCGAATTGTTGATCACCCAGGCTCGACTCGCCGCAAGCAGCCGAAGATCCAACTCAGTCAAAATCTCGTCTTCAATGACAAACGCCTGGGGGTTACCGCTGGACAGGATCATGCCGACGATCTGGCCCTGATCGTTGATGTCGTACGATTCGCTGAAGAACGAATCCAGCGTGCCGACGTCGCTCAGCGTACCATCGAAAGTAAATGCTTGCGTGGTCGTGCCGCTATCCGACGAGCCCACGATCTGGCCGGACTCGTTGATGGCGTTGCCGACGCTGTTCTTGCCGCCCAAGGTGCCCAGATCCTGCATGCCATTCACCGCGTCCCACAGAAACGCGTGCCATTCGCCATCGACCGTAGTGGCCTGGCCGACGATTTGCCCGGCGTTGTTGAGATCGACGGCCGTGCTCTCTCGGCCGCCCAGCGTGCCGAGGTCGGTCATTGTGCCCGCGCCGTAAAGGAAGGCGCGCTTCTCAAAGGCATCATTGAAGTAGAAACCGACCACCTGGCCTGCGTCGTTCAATGCCGACGGGAAGCTGCCGTTGCTGCTCAGCGAACCGAGATCAACGATGGTGTACTGTAAATTCTCGCGCGGACTGAGCGTGACCGTGACTGTGTCGCTCGTGGTCACGGGCGGGAACGATGAGTCCGTCACGGTCAGCGTGTATGTCGTGGTGCTGGCCGGAACGACGGAGGGACTTTGTTCCGTTGATCCCTCCCAGTTCGACGCCGACCATGAGTATATGTAAGGCGGTGTTCCGCCGACGGCTGATCCTTGCAGCGTCACGCATCCCACTTCATCAATCGTGGCGTCCGGTCCCGCGTTTGCGCCGACCATTTCGCAGCCCGAGGCATCCACCGCCGTCCCTTCGACCGTACCCGGGCAGAAGTCATTACAATCGTTGACGCCATCGGCGTCGATGTCCAACTGGCTGCAACTGCAACCGCTGCTGTCAGCCAATTCGCCAGTGGGCGTATCCGCACAGGTGTCCGCGGTGTCGTTCACGCCGTCGCCGTCGGCGTCCAGCCCGCAACCGTCAGCGCCTACGATTGACTCCGTCGAGTCGGGGCAGGCGTCATTGCAGTCGTTGACACCATCGCCATCGCTGTCCTTCTGCGCGCAGGAACAGCCTGAGCTGTCCACAGGCGCGCCGGTTAGGGTGTCCGCGCAACTGTCTGCTTCGTCGAGCACACCGTCTCCATCGGTGTCAAGGGGCGCCGGATCGTCGGGAGACTCGCCATCGGCGACGCAGGCGCCAGGTTCGTCGCCGTGCGCCAGATGGGCCTCGACGGCTGATTCGCCGATCGTAATTGTGTGCTTGTTGTCCGGATCGCCGGGAGGCACGTGGCAGATCTCGACCTTGGCCTCGCCCTGTTTCAGCGCTCCAAACTCCACTTTGACCTTGCCCACCGAGACTGAGCCGTCGAAGTCGGCGTCCGCCTGGGCACAGACTTCGAACCCGCCGGCATTCACGATGCTCCGGACATCCCCGGTGAACGGAAGCGAATCAGTGTCGAGCGCGGCCTCCCCATCGATGATCACCACATCGAATGGACCGACGAAGACTTCCGATGCACAGGGGTTCGTCCCCGCAGCCCCGAACCGAAACGTCACCCGCGCGTGGTGCTCTGTCGGCTCGGTCGAACTATTGAGCAGGACTGATTCATCCGCAAACGTGACGCTCAGCTCCGTGCCACTCACAATGATGACCGCATCGTCGGGCGCATCAGCGAGCAGATCCTGAGGCCAGGACGCCGGGGCCGATTCGGAACTCACGGCGCCGTTTTGCACGCTTATGGCGTTGGTTCCGGAAAAGTCTGAGACGACCAGGCCCAGGAATGTGCTGGCGCCGCCGGCGGTGTCGTCCGGCAGCGTCAGACCGTCACAGCCGGCCACGGAAGCAGCGCCGGCCAAAGCACATACGCGAAGCAATTTACTGTTGTTGCACATGGTGAGGTTCCTTATTGTGAATATTGTGTCCGTGTCACGCCGCCGCGGCGGGAAGCGGTCGAATGTCCTGGCCATTGGGTGTCCGGCGAGTTGCACCCGAAAAACATCGACCAATGGAGGGCCAAGCATGGCCTATGAGGATCTGCAGCGAGTCCGGAAATGTTTTACGACGGACTTCGGCGAGCTCAGTCGAGTCGCGATCCTCGACCCGCCTGTTGGCCAATGACGGCGTGCCTGGGATTCGTGGCCGGGTCCGATAGGCTTATTCAGGCTGGCATGTCAGGCCACCAAGACACTAAGACACGAAGAAAAGAATTGGTTGAGAATTCGTCATTTGGCGTGCCGTCCACACTTCGTAAACGCGCCGGTATAACGAGAGACCCCTTTTCTCTTTTCTCTTTCATTCGATCAGGCCGAGGCGTGTGCCGTTCAAGTCGGCAGGATCGAACCAGGCGACGAGGCGTCCGAACCACGGGGTGGTCCAATCCAATCCGAAGCGGCGGGCCGTCGTCGGAAAGTTGCCCGTGCGAATCAATAATGCGCACGGCGATTCGCCGAAGCGTTCGATCCGCTTTGCAAGCCAGTTGTCGGCGCTCGCAGGTACAGCGAGCACGACGGGCGTGCCGAGGAAGTGCGCCAGCCGGGCGCCGAACTCCTGATCTTCACGGATCCACGGCGCAGGCCAGTCATATGCTTTGCGGTACAGCGAGATCGATTCGGGCAGATCCGATACGCCGATGACTACAAGGGCCACGCCCTGTAGTTCACTACCGGCGACGCTTCGTGAAGGTTGCACGCGATTCTGACGCGGGGTTGTGTCTTCGATGATGAAAGGCAGGACGGCTCCTGGCGGCTGATCGCCGACGAAGCCGAGATTCCACGCAGCAGTCTGGCCGTCGGGTCTCTGCCGGCTGCCCGGGAACGGCCCCTGCACAGCCAGGCCCGCCGCAGCCAGTCGCTTCAGCTCAGCCGCCACATCATCGCACCGCGCCGCCCAGCCGCAGGGCCCGCCGTCGCGGACGATGTGTTCTTTCCAGATCGGGATGTTTCGCTGCTCTGCCGAGATCGTGGAGATGAGCTCAATATACGAACCGTCATCGAAGCCGAGCAGGGCCATGTGGGTCACGCCATTGGAATGGGCTCCGCCATATTCTGTTGTGAGTCCGGCCGTGGCGAATGCATCCTGCAACTGAGCGAGATTTGCTCCCGCGATGGTGACATGGTCAATGCTCAAAGCCCTCGGCGATACAGGCGCGTGTGCGTCTTTCGTGGTCCGAAATCGTTGCATGGACTGACATCCGGAGACGCTGGCCAATGCGGGCAGGAGAATGGCCATCGTCGCGAGGTGCTGTAAATTCTGTCGATTCTGAGTCACGTGCATCGCATGCGCTCCTACAGAAGTGATCAGGCGCACCACTGCTCATTCGCCTCGGGCTTCAACAATCGGGGTCCGCCTCGGCGGGCGGCCGAGAAGGCACTATAAGCTCGAATGTGCCGGCTGTCCATCCGAGCGGACCGCAAGACACAGGCATAACGATTGCAGATGAGGCGTGCAATTTCGCGACCGAAAGCGTTAAATAAGAGCACCTTACGAACGAATACACGGTATGGCGGAAGGTGGTGAACAGTCTATGTTCGGAACAGCCGGCAAGTACATCGGCGGCAAAGTGCTGACGGCGATTCTCGTCGCCTGCGTCCTGTGGACGAGTTACTACTTCTATAAGAATCCTGAGAAACTCGAAACGCTCTGGGAATCGACCAAGGCCTCGCTGGTCTGGATGGGTTTCGTGGCCGCACTGCCGTGGGGACTGTTTTTCGTCCCGCCGCTGGTCGTCAAGGCTGACTCCAATGCCGCGGCAGCCGGGATGCTGGCCGGCTATCTCATTCTCGATATTCTGATGGCCTTTTGGCTTGCTGGGGGATTGTTAGAAGGCGTGCTCGTGTGGGGGCTCGCAATTCTTGGTTTCCTGCTCGCGGCGGTTTATAATTTTATGGTCTGCGATTTCCTGGCGGAGCAGGCAGAAGAGAACTTGTAGCGACCTGCGTCTCGCGGCTCGCCGGCCGGCAGGGACGCCGGCCGCTACAGTTGCGATTGGGACACCCCACATGAGCGAGCTTCAACACGGCGATCGCATCAACAATTACATCGTGGAAGAGTTGATCGGTACAGGCAGTTTCGGCCAAGTGTTCAAGGCCAAGCACCACATCTTCGATGAATACGTCGCGATCAAGATTCCCACCGATCCGCAGTACGTGCAGAACCTCCGGCGCGAAGGTGTGACTGTTCATGGCCTGCGCCACGACAACATCGTGCGGGCGCTGGACATGGATCCCTACCATGCACCGCCGTATCTGATCATGGAGTATATCGCCGGCCCGACGCTGCGCGAGGTCATCGACACCAATCCCAAAGGCCTCCCCCAACGTTCGGCGGTGAACATTATGAAAGGCGTGCTCGCCGCCCTGGCGGCGGCCCACCAAGCCGGGGTGATCCATCGAGACATCAAGCCCGCGAACATTCTACTCACCGTTCCGCCGAGCGATGCGAGCGCCATCCTGCCGCAGCAAGTGAAAGTGACCGATTTCGGGCTGGGGAGCGTCGGCGGCCTGACCACAGCGTCGATTATGCAGTCCGGCAGCCGGCACACAGCGGAGGGCCGGAGTATTTCGGGGACGCTGGCCTACATGTCGCCGGAACAGCGCGACGGCAGGGAGATTGATCAGCGCAGCGATCTGTACGCTTGCGGCGTCGTGCTCTTCGAGATGCTGACCGGCATTCGACCTCAGGGCAACGACCTGCCCTCGCATATTCGATCCGGCGTGCCGCAATTCCTGGATGACGTTTTCAAACGCTGCTACACGCGCGTCGAGAATCGGTTCCGCGATGCTGAGGAAGTGCTGTCGGCACTGGACCGCGACACTGCATCATCGCCCGCCGCGTCAGCCAGTGCGATCCCGAAGTTCGGGCGCTCGGGCGGAACGCCGGTGTGCAAGAACTGCGGCGCTCGAGTCGCCGGTGATGATCAATTTTGCATCCACTGCGGAAATCAACTTGCCGATCAAGTCCCGCGCTGCCCGTCATGCACAGCGTTTGTCTATGACGCGGACAACTATTGCATCACCTGCGGAACGGAGTTGAGCAAAGCGAGTTCGAGAGTTTAGGAATTGAGGCCACCAAGACACAAAGACACGAAGAGAATGGAAAGGGAGCAGGGAAGAGGGAAGAGGGAACAGGGGTTCTCGGCGTGCGAGCCTTTTTACGAAATGTGAGCGGCTTGCGGGATTGCGAATTCTTGACCGATCCTTCTTCTTCGTGTCTTTGTGTCTTGGTGGCCTGATTTGAACGCCTGAAATGTGTGGTAAGAATGAACAGCGAAAAAGTGATTCAACTTGAATCGGAATTCCTCTCCGGCATGGAAGTGAATTTCGAGAAGGCGAAAGGCCAACTGCTGCATGGCAGCCGCTGGTGGATGGGCCGGCAGGACGAGGCGGATCGGCTGCGGTCACTGATGGCCCGGCACAAGAAATTCGATCGCCGGCTGCTGTCGCAAACGCCCAAGAACCGCCGCGTCGTGCTGCACGGCTACACTCGGCCTTGGTATTGGTTCGGCAAGAAGCGCGTGGGCGTGGCGATCGCCTCGGTGCTGTCGCCGATCGAGTGGCATGTGCTCGAAGGCCAACCGGACCAAAGCGGTCCGCCTATCAGTTCCACGGAGCTGCTGGATCATGTAAGATCATTGCACATCGACCCGCACGTGCCGCATATCATCGGCATCTGCAGCCCGACCGGATACACGCCCGACGCACTGGAGGCCCGGCCGGAGATGAGCAATGTGACGCTGGTGCTGGTCGAACCGGCGGAGGCCGGCGGCTGGCGCGTGGTCGGCGATACGTCCAATGTCGATTCGCGGCTGATCGAGCTGTTCGACCCCGAGGATGTCAGCGGTAAGGTCGATCGGGTCGCGGATTACGTCGAAGCCAACGGGGCGAGACTGCTCACCGGCGGCCTGTCGGCTCAAAGCGTAGCAGAGCACCTGGATGTGCCGGTGAAGATCGCCGAGCAGGGCTTCGAGAAGGTCGCCAGGAAGGATCCCGAACTGCACGCCGGCAGACAGGACGGCGAGTTGCTGATTTATCGCGGCGCAGCTTCGGAGAAACAGGAGAGCTATTCCATGTCGATGGTTGACAAGATTCGGCAACTATTCAGTCGCGACGGCGACGAAGCCCAGAAAATCAACGAATTGTCCAAACGGCGGGCATCGCTGTCGCAGCGCCGCGACCGCATGTACGACGACATAGGCCAGCTCGAAAAGCGTGAAGCCGACCTCATGGAGCAAGGCAAGAAGAACAAGTCGCAGGTGGCCCGGCGGCGAATCGCAGCCCAAGTGGCGCAGCTTCGCAAGGACATCATCCGACACAACGCCACCACCAACATGCTGAACACGCAGATCAACATCCTCAGCACCGACATCCACAATCTGACGTTGATTCAGCAGGGCGAGGTAGCCAGCCTGCCCAGCACCGAGGATTTGACCGAGAACGCGGTCAAAGCGGAGGAAATGCTTGAGACGTTGCAGGCCGACGCCGACATGGTTGGCTCGCTCGATACCGGCATCAGCGACATGCTGACTTCCGACGAGGAATTGGCGATCTTGAAGGAGTTCGAGGAGCCGGAGGCGCCGGCGAAAGCTGCGACGGACACCGCTGCGCCTGTGCGCGAAGAGGCCAAGCCAGTCGCTGCCGATGACGCGCCCGGGGCTGAACCCCCTGAGAAAGAAAAACCCCGCGAGCCGGAGGCGTCGTGAGCCATCGAGGTCGTGAAGAAATTATCCAACTCCTGAGAGAGCAACGAGGAGCGATTCGCAATTACGGCGTGTGCAGACTACGCCTGTTCGGCTCGTGCGCTCGCGATGAGGCCAGTGAGGTCAGTGATCTCGACTTTCTTGTGGACTTCGAGAAGAAGTCCTTTGATGCATACATGGGTCTCAAGGAGTTTCTGGAGAATCTGTTTGGCTGCCCTGTCGATCTCGTGCTGTCGAATGCGATTAAGCCGAGGCTGCGACCATTTATTTTGAAAGACGCGATTGATGTCGAGGGATTATAAGGTTTATCTGGAGGACATTCTCGAAGCGATCGG
Organism: Planctomycetota bacterium; assembly: GCA_022573485.1. Lineage (GTDB taxonomy): Bacteria > Planctomycetota > Phycisphaerae > UBA1845 > CAIVHJ01 > JACZTW01. The sequence continues at coordinate 5,052 of JACZTW010000035.1, read as the reverse complement.
CAAGATTCGCACCTATACGGCGGATATGTCGATGGACTCCTTTTCCGCTGATAACAAGACACTCGATGCCGTGCTGCGGAACTTGGAAGTCATCGGGGAAGCGGCCAAGTGCATTCCAGATGAGGTTCGCTCGCAGCACGAGCAAGTGGAGTGGAAGAAGATTGCGGGTCTTCGCGATATCTTGATTCATTAATATTTCGGTATTGACTCAGAGATTATCTGGGACGTGGTGCGTAATAAACTGCCGGAATTGGAGAGACAGATTCGGGATGCTGTCCAATGACCATGTGCTTGAAACGAAGACACGAATTTCGTGCAGTTGTTTTCTTGGTGTCTTTGTGTCTTGGTGGCAAAGAGGTTGATTGAATGTCGTTTCTGGATTGGCTGGTCAAGAAGAAGAAACCGTTGTCGAAGATGACGCGGTCGGAGTTGCGGCGGCAGGAGTTGCTGTTGGAGAAGGACCGCAACCAAATGCTCAAGCGCATCAAGAAGCTGGCCGTCGATAAGCAGGACATGTTCGAGAAAGGCGCAGGCGAAAAGACGCCCGAGGTGCGCAAGACACTGGCTCAGGAGTTCGAGCTTAAGACTTCTGAGCAATTGATGATCTCCCGGCAGCTCAATATTCGCAGCAAGGAACTGCTGACCGTCTCTCGCCTGCGGATGATTCGCGAGAATCACGAGCGGGCCAAGTCCGCCGGCAGCCGGTTCGGCTTGATCAGCGAAATGGACGTGATGAAGCTCAGCAAGCTGATCGAAAGCGACGCAGTCACTACCGAGATTTACCAGGAGCGTCTGGATCGACTGCTCGAACTCGGCGCCGGCATCGACGAGGGGGCGGCAGGACTGTCGCAGGCCGGCCAGGAAGTACTCAACATTTGGGATAAGATGGACCAGGGCGTATTCGCCGATGCGGCAGAAGCGTTCGACGAAGCCGACCGACGCGTGCGCGAACAGCAAACTGCCGAACCCGAGGGTTGAAATGGAAAGAGAAAAGAGAAAAGAGAAAAAAAGGCACAGCGTGCGATATCGTCCGCATAAGCCCGCGCCATTTTTCTCTTTTCTCTTTTCTCTTTTCTCTTTCTAAGGAAAAGACATGGGTTTGTTCAAGTCCGCTGAAGAGCGCCGCATTGAACGCGACATCAAGGTCCGGCAGGGCATGCGCCGGATTGAGAAGGCCATTCGCGAGCAAAAGAAGTTTCAAGACGAGTTCATCCGCAACGCCCAGCGGGCCAAGAAAATCGGCGACAACAAGCAGTATGCGTTTATTCGTAACTCGCTGAAGAAGACCGCGCTCATTCAACGCCTGCTCGAACGGCAGCTTCTGTCCGTCAAGAACGCCCTGATTATCAAGCGCCAGGCGGAGGCTTCGGCGGATTTCTCCAGCGCCATGGGCATGATGGCCGCCGAGATCGGCAAGCTCTTCGGTGAGACCGATTTGGTCAAGACCCAGGCCGACTGGGAGAAGGCCATGGTGCAGTCGCAGTCCATGGAGGAACGCATGAACATGTTCCTCGACTCGATCGAAGACATCGCCGCCCAAGACGCGGAGCTGGGCGAGACTGATCTGTCGGTCAGCGATGAGGAAATCGACCGCCTGATCGAGGCTGAGACCGAAGCGGAGCACCACAAGGAAATGGATCGACTCGACGGACTGCGGGCGGAACTGGATTCGCTGAAGAAAGAAGGCGAAAAGCAGAGGTAAACGATGCCAGAAGTTTTTCGCAAAGAAGGCTATGTGTTCTTCTTCTACAGCAATGAGAACCGCGAACCCATGCACATTCATGTGCGTAAGGCCGGCGGATTCGCCAAGTTCTGGATGGAGCCGATCGAATTGGATTATTCCAGCGGCATGAAGACCCCTGGAGTATCCAGGGCTGAAGAACTCCTCGTTGAGAATCAGGAACTCGTCCGGAGGAAATGGCATGAAGTATTCGATTCTTGAGCTTCAGGCCAGGGCTGTGAAGGCTTGGGCGGAGAATGGTTACGTTTGTATCCAACTGGACGACCAGCGGGAGATTCGTTTTCCAGCCTCGAAGAACAAGCGGCTGAAAGATGGTTCGCCACAACAATTGAACAACATCGAGATCATCTGCGACGGCACCGGGCTGCATTGGCCTGATCTAGATGAGCATTTGTCCGTCCTCGGTGTCATCGAAGGCCGATTCGGCCACTCAGCAAGATAGGTTTCAGGATTTCATGGCTAGCGCGAACAAAGTACTTTCAAAGAAACATCACTCGACGCCGGTGTCTTATCTTTCAAATTTTGTCGATCCATCCCAACCCGATTACTTGTGGGTCTGCCGCAAGGGGCGCAAGAGCTGGAATCGAGCAAGACCAAAAAGCATAGGGTACGAAATCGATGCAAACAGCGTCTTCGATGACCGCGGGCAAAAAACAGATGCTTTCGAACAGTGGCTTGGCAAACATGTTGACGAGCCTTCGGCAAGGGTCTTGAAAAAAGTCATGAGTGACTATCATCAACTAACGGAGGACGATTACGATAACCTACATCGATTCATCTTCTTTCTTGCCGGTCGCAATCCAGAACTACAGCAATCTGTCATCGGCGAGCATGTTCAACGGACGAAGAATGACTATGGACTCAACACACAGATCAACGAATGGTGTGACTCCGTAGAACCAAACAGGGGTCGGGTGACTTCGCGAGATTTCTTCAAGCGTCTTGTTCTAGACGCTATGCCGACATTTGTTCACAATCAATTCAAGTACTTGAATGACGCGAATTGGCATTTCATATCGACAACTTCAGACAAACCTTTTGTCGTAAGCGACAAACCAGCGAATGCTGAACTCGATGATGATGATGCGCGCCTGATTACTTGCCCACTGTCATCTTTGCTTGCAGTGATCATAATTACGGGCGGCGACTTCAATGATTCTCACAGCCATAATGATAACGTAAGCATGTTGAACATGCGGACCATAGCAAACGCTGAGAGATGGATTGCCTGTTGCCAGCGGAGCTTTCCCGGCGACGAGTTTCTCGACAAGTGGACATGACGACAGATCCGTAGATTCGTACGGTGGGTCGCAGGCCCCACCTACTATGAAGAATATATGGCTACTTCTTTCGCCACATTCGAGCGTCTCAAGGACAAGGGCATCGCTGCGTACAAGAAGGGCGAGTACACGACGGCCAAGACCTATTTGGTCGAGGCTGCGGAGAGCATGATCGAGATTGCGGAGCAAGCTAAGTCGCCCGATATGCGCCGTCAGCATGAAGAGTACGCTACCGAACTGATCGACCTTGCCAAAGATTGTGAAGCTCAGCGCAAGAACCGATCGCCACGTCGCCAGCGGGCTACCGATTCGGATGACAAAGGGGCTGATCCGTCGGAATGGATCGTCAAAGAGAAACCGAAGATCGGATTCGATGACATCGCCGGGCTGGAGGACGTCAAGGACGAAATCCGCCTGAAGATGATCTATCCGCTGAGCCACCCGGCACTGGCGCAGAAGTACGGCATCAGTGCCGGCGGGGGGGTGCTGCTCTATGGCCCGCCCGGTACGGGCAAGACCATGATGGCTAAAGCCATTGCTCATGAACTGGACGCGACTTTCTTCGTCATCAGCCCCGCCCAGATTCTGAGCAAGTGGGTCGGCGAAGCAGAGCAGAACCTCAAGAAGCTGTTCGACAGTGCTCGGGCGGAGAAAATGTCGGTCATCTTCATGGACGAGATCGAAGCCCTGGTGCCGCGGCGGAAGTCCGGCGGGTCGTCGGTCATGCAGCGCGTCGTGCCGCAGATCCTGCAGGAACTCGAAGGGTTCCAGGAGAACGCCACGCCGTTGTTGTTCGTCGGGGCGACCAACAAGCCGTGGATGCTCGATGATGCCATGATGAGGCCGGGGCGGCTTGATGCCCGCATCTACATCCCGCTGCCCGACGCGCCGGCGCGGTTCAAGCTGCTCGAACTCTATATGAGCAACAGGCCGATGGCGGAGGACGTGAATTTCGGCGAACTTTGCGACCGGCTCGAAGGCTACAGCGGCGCCGACATCGCCGGCATTGCCGAACAGGCTGCCCGCTTCGCGTTCATGGAATCCATCGCGGGCAAAGACAGTCGCCAAATTACAATGAAGGACATCCTGCAGGTGATCGAAGCCACTTTGCCGTCGGTGAAGCCCGTGGACCTGGCGCGGTACGAGCGTTTCACCGAGACAGGCCGATGATACGGGGTACGCATGTCGGGGTCGAAGTTCAATCTGTCGGATGTGACGCGCGACGCCGATGTAGTGGCGGCCGTCGTCTCCGCGCACGAAGCCTTCGGTCTGCTTAATCGTTCTCTTGATTTGCCGCCGTACTGGGCGGCGCTGGTGACAACCGAACACGGGGAAACTCAGGTTCGCGCCCCCGGAAGTGAGGTCGATGGGCGCGACGTTGAGGAAGTGATGCTGGTCCGCACCAGCCCGCTGCGTTTGGCATACGAATTCAATCAACTCGACAGTGAAGACGGTTTTTCCTGCGACGCGGCAGCGACTCTCGATGTGCAGGTAGTCGTCGACCGCTCGGAACTGGCGGCTTTCCGGAAGCACATGGTTGCCGGCGCGAGGCGTGTCGTCGTCGATGACGTGCAGGCTGCGCTGCGATCGCCTATGCGTGAGGCGGTGGCCCGGTTTGTGAAGTCGCGATTGGCGGCGGATCTGGTCGACACGACCGACTTGTCTGAATTGCAGGATGAAGTCTCGGATGCGCTCCAGGCACCGCTCTTCAGGCTCGGGCTCCGCTTCGAGGGACTGCATGGGGCGTCGGTGGATTCGCAATCGTATCGACAGGCCTCTCGAGAGCGGAGCAGGTTTAAGCGCGAGAGACTGCAGCAGGACCTGCGGTCTCAACTGCGGCGCGCGATCGAGCAGGCCCAGGACGAACGACTGGCTCACGTGCGGGAGTTGCTGGAGCGCGCCTGCGTACTCGCGGAGGAATCGCCGCAGGCTGATCTTGGAGATGTTTTGAAAGTGTTTGACGCTGCGCAGCGCGGCGAACTGTACGAAGCGCTGTGGGCGGATGACGTCTCGCAGGGCGGCACGCGATGG
>JACZTW010000034.1 GCA_022573485.1 Planctomycetota bacterium | reverse complement strand
CCTTCCTGCGCCAGGCCGTTGTTGTCAAACCCTTCCTGGAAATCCGCTTGAGCGAAACTCTCCCCGGCCAAAACACCAAGAACGCATACCACCGCCCCCGCACATGCCACCAGTCGCTGAGTGTGTTTCATTACCTCAATGCCCTTTCTCCAAGAATGAGCCGACCTTCGCCGGATCCCCATTTGCCAAGTTCGCCGCTTCCACGCGGGCCGGGGCAAAGGGGGCCCTCCTTGGGCGGAGGAGGGGGAGGAGTCCCCCTTTGGACCGGGCCCAGTCCGGAAGCGGTTTCTACTTACACGGCCCCCAGTTGCCCAACAGGAGCGCCAAGTCAAATGCGTCGATGATGCCGTCACCATCCAAGTCGCCCAGGCACGTCGTTGCTTCGCACATGCCCGTACCCGGATTGCACGATTGGCCATCGGGGCAGGCGACGGGCGTACTGACACAGCCCTTCACTGGATCGCAGCCATCATTGGTACAAAGATCGCCGTCATCGCAATTCGGCGCCTGGCCGGCCTGGCATTGGCCGGCCATGCAAACTTCCGCCCCGTTGCAGAACTGGTCGTCGTCGCACTCGAAGTCTTCCGCGCATTCCGGTTCCACGGCACAAGTGTCATTGATGAAGATCGAAATGTTGTTCGAGTCACGGTTGGCCACCGCGATGTCCGGATCGCCGTCGCCGTCGAAATCCGCCGTATCGATCGCTCCGGGCCGGATGCTGGCGGCCATCAACATTGGGGCGCCGAACGCAGCGCCGCCCAGGTTCACCAAGAATGAAACATCGTTGGAGTCACGGTTGGTGGTGGCCAGATCGATCAGACCGTCACAGTCGAAATCGTCGACTGTGATCTTCCCTGTTCTCGTCCCGCCGGTATCGTACGCGAAGGGCCCGCTGAAGCTGCCCCCGGTGTTGAGGAAAACCATGGCTTGATTGATGTTGAATGTCTGGTCGTCAACACCGACGACAATGTCCGTATCACCGTCATTGTCGAGGTCGGCTGAATCGATGCCTTCCGGGCGGACGAATGGCCCCACGGAAAGGGTTCCGGAACTCACGAAGTTGCCGCCGTTGTTGGTGAAAAGCCCGATCGTGCGATCGTCGTGGTTGGTGACCGCCAGGTCCAGGTCGCCGTCACCCTCGAAGTCGAGGAATTCGGCCTTGCGCGGCTCGGCACCAGTGGCGAAGGTGGCCGCGGTGAATCCGCCGACGCCGTTATTGGTCAGCACGCTGGCCGTGTTGCTGTCTCGATTGGCCAGCGCCAGATCGAGATCGCCGTCACCGTCCATGTCCGCGATGTCCAGCCCGCGAGGCCGAACGCCGACTCCGACACTGCCGTTGTTTACGAAGCTGCCTGCCCCACTGTTGAGCATGATCAGGACCGCGCCCTGCGGATCGCGTACCGCTACGGCAAGGTCCATGTCACCGTCACCGTCGAGATCGCCGGCGACGACGTCTTGCGGGCTGGATGAGGCGGGCAGGAGGGTGGTGGGGCCAAGAACGAACTGTCCGGTCCCATCGTTGAGGAGAACCACGATGCGATCAGGATCATCAACCGTGGTCGCCACATCGATGTCTCCATCGTTATCAAAATCTGCCAGTGCGACACCCGACGGCCGAGTTCCTACCGCATAGTTGCTGGCCGGGTTGATCACAAGTTGCCCGTGGGCGGAAGCAGCAGTCAACCCAAATGCGACGACTACGCAAAGCGTTTTCTTGATACCTGCGAGGCTAAGCTCCATACACATGACCGTTGTCTCCTTTCATGTAAGACAGAGATGTACTTGCTTTTCGCCATGTTTACCTCAGGTGGCGTGCCACAGTCCCAAAACATCCGTGATTTCCACATATTTTGCGATTAGACCAGCCTGGCTGCTAAGAAATGACGCTTTTTTCCGCCGACACTAGCAGACTAAGGCAGTCAGATCGGCCACGATGTGGTGGAATTACCACACAAGCCGTGCCATGTCGCGGATTCCGCGATATATCGCGACAAGTGGGCGAAGAGCCGGGCTTCAGTGGAAGCGATTTCTCGCCAGCCAATCAGGCCAAGGGTCTGCGATGAATGCCGAGGCGTTTCATTCTGGATCTGAGCGTAGAGGGCTTGAGTCCCAAAAGAGCCGCCGCACCGCTCGGGCCATCGACGACTCCTCCAGTTTGCTGGAGCGCCCGGCGAATATGTTCACGCTGGGCGTCCTCCAGCGTGGGCACCACGGAAGGAAGGTCAACAGATTGGAGTGCCGGCGCCGCGCTCTGTGAGAGTGCTGCAACAGATTCCGAAGCTCGGCTGGGCGCAGGCTTAGTCGCTTCAACGGTTAGGCAGGCCCCGTCGCACAGGATCATGGCCCGTTCGATCGCGTGGCGCAGCTCACGAATATTGCCCGGCCATTGGCGCGTGCAAAGATACTGCATCGATTGGTCGTCAATCGATTCAATCTGCTTGCCCATCCGGCGGTTGAATTGCTGGATGAACGACTCGACGAGCAGTGGAATGTCATCCCGTCTTTCGGACAGGGACGGCACCACAATCGGAAAGACGTTCAGCCGATAGAAGAGATCCGATCGGAACGAACCGCTTTCAATCGACTCTGCCAAATCACGGTTGGTGGCTGCGATGATGCGCGCGTTGGAGATCAGCGTTTCGGTTCCGCCGACACGTTCAAAGCCGCCGTCCTGCAGCACACGCAGCAGCTTGACCTGTATCGCGAGCGGCAGCTCACCGATCTCGTCCAGGAACAGTGTACCGTCTCGGGCCAGTTCAAATCGGCCGATCCGTCTGCCGACAGCGGATGTGAAGGCCCCTTTCTCGTGTCCGAACAGCTCACTCTCGACGAGGTTATCGGGGATCGCAGCACAGTTCACTTTGACCAGCGGATGCTTCGCGCGGTTGCTCTGCGCATGGATGGCCCGCGCGACCAGTTCCTTGCCCACGCCCGTCGGCCCGGTGATCAACACCGCTGCATCGGTCTTGGCGACTCTGGAAACGGCGGTCAACACTTGCGCCATTCCCGTCGAACGCCCGATCATTCCTTCCACATTATGAACTGTCTCGATCTCTTCGCGCAAGTAGACGTTCTGTTGTTGGAGACGGTCGGAGAGCTGTCTGAGCTTCTCGAATTGACGGGCATTGTCGATGGCGAGTGCCAGTTGCAGGGCGATGTTCTCGTACAACCACACGTCGGTCGTGAGGGCGGGGTGTGGATCAGACGTCCCGAAAAAAAGTCCGCCGATGATCTTCCCGCGCACGAACATCGGCGCGACGACGTAGCGCCGCACACCGAGTTCGGCCAGGCGGCCGTCGATGTCAAAAGAAGAGCTGCCCTGCACATCTTCGGACTCGAAGGTTCGACGGCGCTCCAAGACCCATGGGAGCGGCGTGGCCTTGGTTGGCAAGACTTCCGGCTCGGTCGCACTGGCCTGGTCCAGTGCGGAAGCCGACGGATGCCAGTACGCCTCGAAGGATCGACCGTCTTCGCGGAACAGCGCGATAATGCTCACGCGGTGTCCTTCGATTTGAGCGAGCGCCTGCCGAGCAGACTCGAGAATCGGTTCCATTTGCAGTGAGGTGTTGATCGCGTTACTGAGTTCAATCAACGTCGCCCGACGGCGATCACCCAGTGCAAGCCGGGTTTGTGTGAGGTGGTTCCACAGCGCGGGCGTCAGCAATCTGGCCAAGCGCTCCAGATACTCGACCGTGGCGAGGTCGGGCCGAGACCCTTCGTGACAGCCAACATACAACACGCCGAGTAATTGTCCGCGGTGAATTAGCGGGACGCTGACGTATCGCCGCAGTCCAGCCGTGCAAATGCGACGCTGTATGCGCATGCCCTGATCCGGCTTGAGTGGCGCGGAAAGAAAAGTCGATGGATTTGTCAAGAACGAGGCGGCTTCCGTCTCCACCAGCGGGAATTCCTCGCCGTTGGCTGAGATGGAGCCTGGTTCCGCACGCGCAGACGGGCCGTACACGACCAAAACCTGCCGGCGCTGTTCGTAGACACCCAGCCCCACGACGCGCACACCTTCCAGCTCCGCCACGGCGTGCCCGACAATCGCAAGCAGATCCTGGAGGTCGTTGGCCTCAACGAGTCGGTCCACGGTCGCGAGAAGCCGGGAGTCAACTTGACTGGAGGCGCCGGGCTGGATGTGGCCTGGAATGCTCAAAATCTCTGCTCCGTGGGAGTATCAGCAGCAAGGACAAATCGTTTATATGTCATAACATCCGCGGACGGTAGCCCGTGGATTCAGCCGCCCGTTCCGCGAAGCGTGCAAAATCACGCCCCTATTGCGGAAAATCCTCAGGGTCTCGTGTTGGAATGTAGCAGGCCGAGCTTTTCCATGCGGTAGCGGAGTTGATCTCGAGACAGGCCGAGCAGTTTGGCGGCTTTGGTCTGGTTGCTCGTGGTCCGTTGCAACGCCTGCCGCACCAGTTCGGCTTCGACGTCATGAAGATCCACGCCATCCGGAGGAAGATGCAGACCGCGCAAGTTGAAAGATGAAGATTCATCCTGTCGGCCGATCACAAAATCGCTGGCTGTCAGAGTTTCAGATTTTGAAAGAATCACTGCGCGTTCGATTGTGTTGCGCAGTTCGCGGACATTTCCTGGCCAGGAATAGGATCGCAGGCGATCAAATGCCCCTTGCTCGATTTCGGTGATGTTCTTGCGATACTCGCGGCAATACGCATCGACAAAATGCCGAGCGAGTAGCTCCAGGTCCCCGTCCCTTTCCCTCAGTGGCGGCAGCTCGACGGTGATGACGTTGAGCCGATGATAGAGATCCTCGCGAAAATCTCGTTCCGCGACCGCCTGCTGGATATCGCGGTTGGTGGCCGCAATAATGCGCACATCTACTTTGATATCTTGTATACCGCCCACACGCCGAAACGTCTTCTCCTCCAGGAACCGCAGCAGCTTGGCTTGTAGTGCCGGCAGCATATCGCCCACTTCATCCAAGTACGCCGTCCCGCCCGTGGCCAGTTCGAACAATCCTTTCTTTTGGGATTTAGCGTCGGTAAATGCCCCTCTCTCATGCCCAAACAGTTCGCTCTCCAGGAGCGTCTCACTTAAAGCAGTGCAGGTGATGTTGACGAACGGCTGATCAGCCCGGTCAGAGTTGTAGTGAATTGTCTTGGCGACCAGATCCTTGCCGGTTCCGGTTTCACCCAGCAAAAAGATGGTGGCGCTGCCGCTGGCGGCCACATCCTGGATCAACTCATAGATGTCTTTCATTTGACGGGATTCACCGATGAGATGATCGAAGCCATACTGAGTCTTCATGCTCTCGCGATAATCGCGAACCTGTCGCTTCAGCCGGGTGGTCTCGAGGCCGCGTTCGACCTGCAACATCAGTTCATCAATCTGGAAGGGTTTGCTCACGAAGTCATAGGCACCGAGTTTCATGGCCTCCACGGCGATTTCGACTTTCCCAAAGGCCGTCATGAGAATCACGACCACGTCTGGATCAAGCGCTCTGATTCTCCGCAGCACTTCGATTCCATTTATATCGGGCAGCTTGTAATCCAACATGACCAGGTCGTAGCAGCTCTCGCCAAACAGGGCCAAACCCTTCTTGCCGGTCTCGGCCTCATCGCTCAAATAGCCTTCGGCGCCGAAACGCTTTTTCAGGGACCATCGAATGAGCTGCTCGTCTTCGATGATCAGCACCTTGGTTGGATTGCTCATATGACACTCCTCGTTTCGCCCGTCGCGTGTGGTCTCCTTGGGAGGCAGATCTCGACGAGCGTTCCCACGCCTGGCGTGCTGGTGATCTGGAGGCTTCCCCGGTGGGCCTGCACGATGTGAGCACAAATGGACAGGCCCAATCCCGTGCCCTTGGCCTTGGTTGTGAAAAACGGTTCCAGGGCCCGTTTGCGCGTCTCTTCAGACATGCCCTCGCCGTTGTCCTGGACGCGAATCATCAGCTTATCGTCAGTGGCGGCCAATGCAACGGTGATCTGTCCATCGCTGTTGCATGCCTGCGCGGCGTTTAGGACCAGATTCGAAATGACCTGTTCCATTTGCACAGAATCGATCGTGGCATCAAGATGATGATCAGCGCCTTCGCACTTTACGGTCAACGTCTGCAGCGATGGGTCACCGCGAAGAACGTTCAGGCAATTGCGAATCACCTGCCCCACATCAGCCTGCCGCAACTCAGGTGGCTTTGGGCGGGCATAAATGAGTAAGTCGTCGACGGCCGAATCGAGACGATCGATCTGTTGAAGTATTTCTTTCATGATCTGGCGGTGCGGGTGCGAATCTTCCATTTCGCTGGAAATGACTTGTACGGCACCGCTGATGCCGGCCAGCGGGTTCTTGATCTCATGGGCCAGCGAAGCGGCCAATTGCCCGATGGTGGCCATGTGCTGAACTTCGTCCAGTTGCCTCTGCATGATGATGCGGTCGGCTTCCCTCACTTTGTCTACATAGGATTCACGATAGGTTTCGAGCATAATGGCCAGCTCTAGATCCAGCAGTTTGTGAAGCGCTTCTATGGCCCCAAGAGAGTCTGGCAAATCCAATGCCTGGATCAATTGAGTGAGCTCAGTGCGGATGAGGCTCATGGCAGTAAAGATGAACCGTTGGGGCAGATCTACTCGCACATGGGTGCGTCCGATCTTGCTGCGTTTTTCGAAGTACGCCTCGTCGTAGTGCCCTTCGAACAATTCCTGTATCCAGGTGTTCAGCAAGTCTTGCACGCGGCGTAGTTGGGCGTCATCGCGAAACACCGCCTTCGCCTCGGGATCTTTAAGCAGGGTGCGGTAGAAGAGCTCAACGACACCCGGAAAGCTGGCCTGTAAGCGTGGACCGACCAGACGGAGCTGATCTGCTTCGGAGGATGTAAGCCCAATCCATGCCTTCATTTGTCGAAAATCGCCCACGTCCATACCACTTATAATAGCCGTACCATCGCGTTGATGCACCATGCGGGGGCTCGTCGGTCGCCGTGGGGGGGGCATAGCAATCAACATTCCAGTCTCTGCCCATACTTGGCACATCCTCATCGACATCCGGGTTTCGAGGGTGGGTAAAAACACTCCCCATCTGCGGGAATTCACGCTTCCCTGTCACCCGTGGCTGTCGTGGCAGTGGGGTCGCGGCTCGTGGCACCAAACGTGCTGATTCGTAACCGATGCTGAGACGGGCTGCCGCTGCCCACCGCAGCGTCGTGAAAACTGCTCAATCGCCATACAAGCAAGGAGTTGAGATCGTGTGTGTGAAGAGAATATTGGGAAGTACGGGCGGTGTGGTTGTGTTGGCTATCTTGTTCGCCTGCGCCCATGCCCGATCCTCCGCCCAGACCGACAGGGAGCCTGCCCCCGTGGGCGCCGTTGCCCAGGAAGAAGCCGCCTCTGTTACGCCAGAGGAGGAGTCCGGGGCAGCGTCGCCGACGATGTCTCAGAAATCGGAGGCCGGGGCACGAGCGCCAAGGGCGGCGAGCGATGCTCTCTTCCTGCGAGGTCAAGAACTTTTCAGCAAGCAATGCGCCATATGCCATGGAGAGGCAGGCGACGGCCAGGGCAAGTTTGCTTACTTGATGAATCCCCGGCCGCGGAACTTTCAGCAGGGCGACTTCAAGCTGGCCACCACCCGGAACCAGATTCCGACGGAGGGCGATCTTCTGCGAACCATCAGCCAGGGGATGCCGGGGTCGGCCATGCCGCCGTGGGGGCACCTGCCGCAGAACGACTTGCTTGCTTTGGCCCACTTTGTGCGACAGACGCACGTCGATGCCGAAGGGACCAAGCTCGATCAGTTGGTGCGCGACGGACGCCTCGACATGGATCAGCGATCGGTCCAGCTGGCCAAGCGCACGGAGCCGGGGCTGCCCGTAGCGGTCCCGCCGGAGCCTTTGTTCGATGACTTGCGCTGGCATCGCGGACGCCGGATTTACCTGGAAGCTTGCGCAGCGTGCCATGGTGCCGATGGCAACCCGATTCCCGAAGCAGTGAAGTTCGACAATGAAGGATATCCGGTGCCGCCGCGGTCGTTTGTGAACGGCATTTTCAAGGGCGGCAGCGAGGGCCACCAACTGTACGTTCGAATCGTAAAAGGCATGAAGGGCACGCCGATGCCGGCCTACGAGGGGGCCTACACGGATGAAGAAGTGTGGGACATGATTCACTACGTGCAATCGCTGGCCCGGGCGGGTGCCCAGGAGCGTGCGCAGTTGAAGCAAGGTACGTTCGTCGCTGCGCGCGTAGGCGGATCATTACCATCGGGGCCGATGGACTCGGCCTGGACTCAGGCCCGGCCGCTGTACGTGGCGTTGACGCCGCTGTGGTGGACCGAGGATCGCATCGAGGGGTTGGTGGTGCAGGCGTTGCACAACGAGGAGGAATTGGCGATTCGATTGTCGTGGATCGATCCGACCGAGGACGATCGCGCAGTCCGCACCGAGGAGTTCCGCGACGGCGTGGCCATCCAGTTCTCACTGACCAGTGATCCACCGTTCTACATGGGTGACAGCAGCGATCATGGCGGGGTGAACATTTGGTACTGGAAGGCGGATCGGCAAAGGAATATCGAGACGGGGTATCAGGACGTGGACTCGGCGTTCCCGGCGCGGGTGGTGGACATGTATCCCGAACAAAAGTATACGACCCCGTCGAACGCGGTGGGCGTGGAATGGCCTTTGGAGAGTGTGACCCAGCACGATCCGACGTTCATCACCGCATGGGGCGCAGGCAATCTGGTGGCTGACCCGAATCTCAAGACCCCAGTGGAATGCCTGGTGGCCCGCGGTCCTGGGACACTGGCCGGCAAACCCTCGAACGTGCAATTGGTTCAAGGCCAGGCAGCATATGAGCGCGGCGTGTGGTACGTCCAAGTGCAACGAAGCATGGGGGTTCCGGGCGGACACGAAGATGAAACGGAGCGCGTGTTCCAGGCCGGTGATTACTTGCCGTTGTCGTTCGCGGTCTGGAACGGCAGTACCGGCGACCGCGACGGCAAGAAGAACATCAGCATCTGGCAAAAGCTGGTGATCGAATAGAAGCGTAGAGCGGGTCGCGACCCACCGTAGCTCGCTCATACCCGGTGGGTCCAAAGCTACCCTACCGCGTCCTTTAATGAATGGAGCGCACTGATGGTAAGCAACAACAACGGCGTCACGCGACGCGACTTCCTCAAGACGAGCAGTGTGGTTGCGGGCGGCGCTGCGGGCCTGGGCTGGCCTCTGCGGGCACTGGCTTTTCGCGACGATGTGCCCAATCCGCTGGCTTTTTATCCGGCGCGAGATTGGGAAAAGATTTATCGCGACCAATACAAGTACGATGACACGTTCAGTTGGGTATGTTCGCCGAACGACACGCACGCCTGCCGCGTGTTGGCGTACACCCGCAACGGGATCATTACGCGGATGGGATCGCAGTACGACTACCAGTCGTACGCCGACATCTACGGAAACAAAGCCACCGTCAACTGGAACCCGCGGCAATGCGCCAAGGGCTACACCTTCCACCGGCTGGTGTACGGTCCGTACCGCTTGAAACATCCCATCATTCGCAAGGGCTGGCGGCGATGGGCCGACGCGGGTTTTCCGGAGTTGACTAAGGCGAATAAGAAGAAGTTCAAGTTCGACAGCCGCGGCACGGACACGCAGGTCAAGATCGGCTGGGATGAAGTCTACAAGTACATCGCCAAAGCCTATGTGGCCGTCGCCAAGCGGTACAGCGGCGAGAAGGGCGCCACACTGCTGCGCAAGCAGGGCTATGCGAAAGAGATGATTGATGAAATGGGGGGCGCGGGCACGCGAACCTTCAAGATGCGCGGCGGGATGGGCTTGTTGGGCGTCATCGGCAAATACGGCATGTATCGCCTTAACAATTCGATGGCCCTTTTGGATTCCCACGTGCGCGGCGTCGGGCCCGACAAAGCCCGGGGCGGCAGGAACTGGAGCAATTATACCTGGCACGGCGATCAGGCCCCCGGCCAACCGTGGGTGCATGGCTTGCAGGCTTCGGATTGCGATTTCAACGACTTGCGCTTCAGCAAGCTGATCATCATGGATGGCAAGAACCTCGTTGAGAACAAGATGACCGATTCGCACTGGTTCATCGAGTGCATGGAGCGTGGTGGGCGCATTGTCGTGATCGCTCCGGAATACGGTGCTCCGAGCACCAAGGCGGATTATTGGATTCCCATTCGGCCTGCGACGGACACGGCGTTGTGGCTTGGCATTACCAGGCTGATGATCGACAAGGGTTGGTACGACGAGGAATTCATCAAAGAGTTCACGGATTTCCCATTGCTGATTCGTACCGACACGTTGGCCCGGCTTCGAGCGGATGAAGTGTTCGCGAATTACAAGAGCGATCTATCGAAGGACGGCCCGAGCTTCAAGGTGCAGGGCCTGACCGAAGAGCAGCACGCCCAGCTCGGCGACCGCGTGGTATGGGATTCCAAGCGCAACAAGCCCGCAGCCATCAACCGCGATGATGTCGGCAAGACATTCGCCGACAAGGGTATCAACCCCGCACTGGAGGGCACCTGGAAGATCAAGCTGGTCGATGGCAGTGAAGTGGAAGTCATGACGCTGTGGTCGATGTATGAAATCCACCTGCGTGACTACGACATGGACAGCGTGGTGGAAATTACGCACTCACCCAAAGAAATGATCGAGCGCCTGGCCCGGGATATCTGGGAGACGACCCAGAACGGTGGGCCGGTGGCGATTCACCAGGGCGAGGGGATCAATCACTGGTTCCACGCCACGGAGATGAACCGGGCTGCCTACCTGCCGATCATGCTCACCGGCAACATCGGCAAGAAGGGCGCCGGCGTACACACTTGGGCGGGCAACTATAAGGCTGCTTTGTTCCAGGGCAGCAAGGCGACCGGGCCGGGATTCAAAGGCTGGGTTGCGGAGGATCCCTTCAATCCGAATCTGGACGAGCACGCGCACGGCAAGGAGGTCAAAGTACGCCCCTATTGCAAGGGCGAAGAGCCGGCCTATTGGAATCACGGCGAGATGCCGTTGATCGTGGATACGCCCGCTGCCGGCCGAAAAGTGTTCACCGGCCAGAGCCATATGCCCACGCCGACCAAGACCCTGCACTTCAACAACGTCAACCTCTTCAACAATGCCAAACACGCCTACGACATGTTCAAGAACGTCAACCCGGGCATCGAAATGATCATCGCCCAGGATATCGTGGTGACCGCCTCGGTGCAGTACGCCGATATCGGCCTGCCGGCCAATAGCTGGGTCGAGTTTGAAGGTCTCGAAATGACCGCCTCCTGCTCGAACCCCTTCTTGCAGATTTGGAAGGGCGGTATCAAGCCGGTGTTCGATTCCCGCGATGATCTGACCATCCTCGCGCAAATAGCCCAAGCGGTTGGCGAGGAGATCGGTGACACGCGCTTCTACGACTTCTTCAAATTCGAGCACGAGGGCAAGCGCGGCGTTTATATCCAGCGCCTGCTGGACACCAGTACGACCACCGTCGGTTACAAGCTCGATGACATCATGGCCGGCAAGTATGGTCCGTCGGGGGCGGCGCTGATGCTGTTTCGGACCTATCCGAGAATCCCGTTCTGGGAACAAATACACGACAACGAGCCGTTCCACACCGATACGGGGCGCATACACGCCTATACGGACGTGCCTGAAGCCATCGAATACGGCGAGAATTTCATCGTCCACCGCGAAGGCCCCGAAGCGACGCCGTATTTGCCGAACGTCATCGTGTCCACCAATCCGCTGGTTCGGCCTGATGATTACGGCATCCCGCGCGATGCCGAGCACTGGGACGATCGCACGGTTCGTAACATCAAGCTGTCCTGGCGCGAGGTCAAGCAGACCAAAAACTTCCTGTGGGATCGCGGTTTCCAATTTTTCTGCCTGACGCCCAAGACGCGGCACCGGGTGCACTCGCAGTGGAGCAACGTCGATTGGCACATGATCTACGACAGCAACTTCGGCGATCCACACCGCATGGATCGGCGAGCGCCCTATGTCGGCGAGCATCAGTTGCACATGAACCCGCAGGCGGCGAAGGATCTGGGTATCAACGACGGCGATTATGTGTACGTGGATGCCAATCCGGCAGATCGACCTTATCGCGGCGCCAAACCGGACGATCCGTTTTACAAGGTTGCGCGGCTGATGCTGCGGGCGGTCTACAATCCCGCTTATCCCTACAGCGTGATCATGATGAAGCACGCGCCCTACATCGCTACGGAGAAAAGCGTCAAGGCCCACGAAACGCGCAAAGATGGGCGGGCGCTGTCGGATGACGGCTACCAAGCCAACCTGCGCTACGGTTCGCAGCAGAGCATCACCCGAAACTGGCACATGCCCATGCACCAGACCGACACCCTGTTTCACAAGCGCAAAGCGTATATGAGTATGTTCTTCGGCGGTGAGGGCGACAACCATGCCATCAATACCGTGCCCAAAGAGACGCTGGTACGCGTGGCCAAGGCGGAGGACGGCGGGCTGGGCGGCAAGGGCATTTGGAAGCCCTCCACCACCGGCCTGTCACCCGCCGCCGAAAACGATGTCATGCAGAGATATCTGGCTGGCGGGTTTGCCGGAGCGTACGGCGATGATGACGAGTGGGGAGATGAGGATTGATTCAGTGGGGTTGTGCAATCCGCCCCGCGTGTGTGAAGGAGCGATGTGATGCCTTATGACGATCCGGACGCAACTGATCCGATGACCTTGCACGGTGTGGAGTGTGACACCGACAGCGACCAAGCTCATCGTGAGATGGCGGCCTGCTTCATCGAAGAGTATCTGCGTTTGGGATTCAGTGCCGAGCAGATCCTTAAGATGTTCCAGACCAAGGGCTATGCGGGGCCTTACCTCGCCTATGAGACACTAGGCCAAGAGGCCATCACCTCGGTGATCGATGAATACGTTCAGCGTTGGGGCCCCAGACTACAAAAACGAACTATAGATCGCAACGCCGACGGCGACGTCGTGCTGCCGATCCTCGAACAATAGAAGGAGGCCACCATGCCCTCGGTTTATAACTGGCAATTAGGCCGGCGAATGAGATACCCATTCGAGCCAGCTTCTCCCAAGGAGCAGTTCGCATTCGTCATCAACATCAACCGCTGCCTGGGATGCCAGACCTGCACCATGGCCTGCAAAAGCACCTGGACATTCGCCAAAGGGCAAGAGCACATGTGGTGGACCAATGTCGAGACCAAGCCATACGGCGGGTATCCACAGCATTGGGATGTGAAGATCCTGGACATGCTTGAACAGGCCAATCCCGGCGCCCAGCATTGGAGCGGATCGCCCAATGGCGACCCCAAGAAGCCCTATGGCACCTTCCTCGGCAAGGGTGTCTTCGAAGTGCCCGAGTTCGTGGCCCGCAACGGCCAGCCCAATCAAGTACTGGGTTACCTACCGCCTGATGAAGAATGGCGTTTTCCCAATATCTATGAGGATGTTCCCCAGAAAGGCCAATCCAAGCCCATGGACTTCGGGCAAGGCGAGCAGTTGACCGGCGGCCGCAAGCACAAAGCCTGGTTCTTCTATCTGGCTCGGCTCTGCAACCACTGTTCGTACCCCGCGTGCCTGGCGGCCTGCCCACGGAACGCGATCTACAAAAGACCTGAAGACGGCATCGTGCTGATCGATCAAAAGGAATGCCGCGGCTACCGCAAGTGCGTCGAGGCTTGTCCGTACAAGAAGGCGCTCTATCGAGGCACCACGCGCACCAGCGAAAAATGCATCGCCTGCTATCCTCGCGTGGAGGGCATCGATCCCGAGACCAAAGGAATGCCGATGGAGACGCGCTGCATGGCTGCCTGCATCGGGCAAGTGCGGATGCAGGGACTGGTCAAAGTCGACAAAGACAATACTTGGATCGAAGATCGGCACAATCCTCTGTACTACCTCGTGCATGTCGCAAAAGTGGCTTTGCCTTTGTATCCGCAGTTCGGCACCGAGCCCAACGGCTACTACATTCCGCCACGCTGGGTGCCCTTATCCTATCTGGAGCAGATGTTCGGCCCGGGAGTGGAGCAGGCCATCGAGCGTTACAGGGCGCCCGATCGAGAGTTATTGGCGGTTTTGCAGTTGGTCCGCCGCTCGAACCAAATCATCGCGCGCTACAAGATCGAACATGGGCCCAAAGTCTACGAGACGCAAGTCAACGGCAAGAAGTTCGAGATGTACAATGACACGGTCATTGCTTACAACCGCGCCGACAAGGAGATTTTCAGGACCGACGTTGAAGAACCGGTCTACGTCAGGCCGGCCAAGCATGCGAACACCATTTGATCTCTTGGGCAATGGGAGGATCGAACGATGTTGAACGACGAAACCCTTCAGGCATGCGAACGTGCACGTCTTCGAAATAGTGTTTACGGTTTCCTGGCAGCGGCGCTACGCTATCCGGACCAGGCCACGCTCGGCATGCTGGATGATTCAACCCGCTGGAGCCCGTGGTTTGAAGGCATCCGCCAAACCGAACCCGTGCTTTTTGAACTATTGGATGCGGCGCGCGCGACTCTTGCCGAATCGAATTGTGACAACGGCACCCGTTCCGAGATGTTGCAGGAGCGTCACACGCAGCTCTTCGGCCATGCAGTGCGCGGCACCTGCCCGGCATACGAACTCGAATACGAACGCGGTGACATTCCACAACAGTCGGCGGAGCTGGCCGACATCGCGGGATTCTACAATGCGTTCGGCATGGAACTGCACGCCGCCGCACACGAGCGGGCCGATCATGCCACCGTGCAGTTTGAGTTCCTGAGTGTTTTGGCGGCCAAGGAAGTTTACGCCGTCGAGACCAATAACAGCGAAGGCCGGGAAATACTGCAAGATGCCCAGAAGGCATTCTTGGCGGACCACATAGCCCGATGGGTTCCGGCGATGGCCACCAGACTCCAAGACGCGGATCCGGAAGGTTTTTACGGCCGGCTCGGCGGGTTCATACAATCGTTTATCGCGGCGGAATGTGAGTACTTCGGCGTGTCCTGTGGACCGAGATTACTGGAACTCCGAACCATCGACCCGCAGCGCGATGCTTCGATCGAGTGCGGCGCCGAGGAATCCTGCCCTGGGGCCGCACCGCCGCAACAGGAGGGGACGGAAGATTTTGTGCAGGTAGGTATTAACCGTATCTGATCACGATTGGGGGATGGCAAGTGCGCATCGATTACGAACCGAGCTTCGTTGAGCAGACGATCTTTTATGCCGGCAGGCAGGATCCGAAACTGGAAACGGAGCTGCACCAGGCCACCGATCGGCTATACGGGTTGACCGATTCGGATGAGCGTGAGGCCGCTTTTCAGGAGGTCTACGGGGACCTCTTCCGCCGCCTGGGGTACGACGGCGTGATCACACGCCTGCTTGCGGAGCGGCCTTTGATCGAGGCGCGTGTCCAGCGCTGCATTGTTCGCCAGGCGGTTAGCGCCAAAAAAGAAGCGGCGGAGCTCTTCGTCAGAGACACCGGCGACTCGGCTCAGCCGCAGCAGCGATCATTGTTCATCCACGCTTACCACGAGTCATTACTGAATCCCGAACCATTCAAGGGGCGAATGCGCCGCGAATTCTTGCACGTCGCTGACATGCTCAATGAGGGTTTCGGGTATCGCAAGGACACACTGCTGGGCAACCAGCCGCGACAGAACTTGATCCGCGACCGTTATCGCGTGCTGTGGGACATCTACGTTGAAGGTCGATTGTCCCGCGAAGGGCACGCCGACGACAAGATGATGCTTCTGCTGAGTTGCCAGTTCGAGAAAGTCTTTGCGAAGTATTCGGCGTGTCTGTTCCCCCCCAGCTTCGAACGAGTGTACAGAGCCGACAAGCTGAACCACGACCAGCTTCTGGAGTGGGCTACTTCGCCCGATTTGCTGTTCGAGCGGGATCCGGCCGCACCGCGCGGTACGGGGCCGGGACCGGGCGAGACCTGTCCAGCTTGCAACTTCTCGACTTTCGACTGGTTTGCCGCCGATGAGTGTACGCCCGCACTGATTGCCGCCGTGCAAGAAGCATTTCCAAAATGGCAGCCGCGGCAGGGTATTTGTCGGCAGTGCGCGGATATTTACGCGGGCACCGGGCGATTCAGCGATCGGCAACCCGCTACGGATGTGACGGTGGTGGATTCATGAGCCGAACAGCCCCACAGACCAAGATGCCGATGCGTGATGGTGGCGGTGAGCCATGATCGACGGTTGTGGACGCACCATTGATCATCTGCGCCTGTCGCTGACGGATTACTGCAATCTGGCGTGCCGCTACTGCGTGCCTGAGGACGCTCCGTCCCCGTCGCAGATGATTGATACGGAATTCGCCTTTCAAGTGGTGCGCTGGCTTTCGCGGGATCACGGCATTCGGAATCTCCGCCTGACCGGAGGCGAGCCGCTGCTGTTTCCCGGATTGGCGCCGCTCATCGAGCGATTCGGGACACTGGAATCGCTCCACGAGATTAGCCTCACCACCAATGCTCAGGCACTGGCCCAACACGCGTTGGCCCTGCGCGCGGCTGGGTTGTCGCGGGTCAATGTCTCGCTGGACACTCTCGATCCACAGCGTTTCTCGTACATCACTCGCGGTGGACGAATAGACCGCACCTTGGCGGGCATTGAGGCTGCCGTCGAGGCCGGCCTGACGCCGGTCAAGATCAACGTGGTCGCCCAGCGCGGACTGAATCACGACGAGCTGCCGGACATTGCCTATTGGGGTCTCTCGCGCGGTTGCGTGGTGCGCTTTCTGGAGGTCATGCCTATAGGCCCGTTGACACACGTGGCGGACCAGCATTTGGTCCCCGCCGCCGAGATGCTCGAGCGACTGGGTCGGCATTTTGAATTGAGCCCCATCGCCACACGCCCGGGCCAGCCTGCAACCGACTATGCAGCGACCGCCGCTGGATTGCGGGGTGTGATCGGCATCATCGCCCCGACGACCAAGCCGTTCTGCGACCGCTGCCGCCGTTTACGCCTCACCTCACGCGGCGAACTCGTGCCTTGCGTACACGATCGCTCGAGCACCTGCTTGGCTGGCGCCTGGGACGGGCAGCGGTTGGATGTCGCACTCGCCGACCATTTACTTGCTGACGCCATCGCCGCCAAGCCGGAGGTCGGCCCGCGGAACCAGTTGATCACCATGACAGCGCTGGGGGGCTAGGCGCGCCTCACGGGGCCGGCGGCCGGCCCGTCATGATCCGCGACGGCTGCACGTGATAGCGGCGCCATGGGAGATGTTCTCATATGATTCTGAGGAGGAAGCGCAAATGTGTTGCAAGCGGTTGGCGGCGATTACAACAATCGGCCTGATGCTGGGCTGTGCTCTTGATGACAGGATGGCCGATCGCGCGAAAATCTTCGACACAATCTGGCAAACGGTGAACGAAGGTTTCTATGATCCAACCTTTGGCGGCGTGGATTGGAAGGCGGTTGGCAAGCAATACCGACCGAAGGCCTTGGGCGCAGAATCGGACGAACAGTTCTACCGCAATCTGAACGCCATGCTCTACGAACTCGACGCCTCGCATCTTGGAGTGATCCCCAAAGAACATCCTGAATGGATCGGCGCCCCGTCCGTTCTTGCCGAAGGCGACGTCGGGGTGGACGCGGAGAAGACAGCGCATACGTTCGGCGTTCCGCCACAGGCGAGCGCGCTGCGCGTGAGCGCGGTGCTCAACTACCAAAAAGCCGACGCGGCGTTTCTGGACAAGCTGTTCGGCAAAGAGGCCGGCATCCGCACGCCGATCACGGCGCTGTCCGAGGCGACTATGACCATTCGTGTGGAGCAATAGCCCGTGGCCCAGTGGAACAAACGTCACC
>JACZTW010000033.1 GCA_022573485.1 Planctomycetota bacterium | reverse complement strand
CCCCGGCACCTGGGGCTGCGATCTTGACCAGAATGATAATACCGATGAAGTGGGTATCTTTGGTCCGCCGCCGGAGTGGATTCCAACCGCGGGTCCGTGCGCCGCGGGTGGCGTGTGGGACATCGACCAGGATGGCGAAGCGGACGACTTCCTCTTCAATCCGTGTGACATTCCGAATCATCCGGACTGTGATTTCGGGGCCACACCGCCAACGCCATCCTACCCACCTCCGTTCAACAATGACCTCTTCATGTGGGGCGACACGAATCCCACCTGTGCCTGCGTGGCCTTCGACGTGGCCGATCCGATCACGGGCGTCATTGAGCCGAACGCAGATTGCGATCCGCTTACGGGCGAGTGGATCGATCCGGATGATGATCCGGATCCCGATGCCCCCGAACCGGCCAATTGCTTCGTGCCCCGCTGCACGCCGGAAGAAGGCGGTTCACCGTTCTACCCGGTACCGCGTTTTCAAGCGCCCGCCGAGGTGGACTGTCTCGTCGAGTTTGCAATTCAGTGGGGCAACGGTCAACTGATGGAGGACCCGCCTAGCGAATGGGACAATGTCGAAGGTGACGATGACGACCCGATTCTTCCGCCGGCCGAGTTGGTCTACGACGGCCCCAAGGAGTATGACGACTTGGCGTCCAGCTTCTATCACACGCGCTGGACGTCCGGCGCCGGAATGCCCGACGCGCCCGTGGCGATACTGCTGGATTACGGCGGTGACCAGGCCTTCGGTGAGGTCACGACCACCTCGCCGGACGTGGCCGACCGCATGAGCTACGGCCATGACAAGGCAGATCTCGGGAGCGACGGTGGTTCGCACGATCCCGATAACAGGATCACGCCGTCAGGCCCGCTGGCCGGCGGCGACACGGCCTACTTCGGCCCAAATATATGCAACGAAGGGCCGAATCAAGGCTCGCCTTGCATCGATGACTCCGACTGTCCACCAGATGCATCATGTGTGGCGGACGTAATATGGGGCTTCGATGGTAGTGCCGACCCAATACACGGCGGCCCGGGATTTGATGGCGGAAATCAAATGATCCTGGAATACATGACCTGGCGCCGTGACGGCACAGCCCCGACCGAGCCCATGACCGGTCCGCCCACCGTCGATGGCCGTGGGTTCCGCGACTTCAATCTCGACGGCATGCTCGACTTGGGAGAAGGACGCCAGTTCCCGCACACCCTGAGCGACGGGACGGAGGTCGGGGGCACGGAGAATTACGTCATCGACTCATTCGACTTCACACGGAACGACGGGCGCGAAGTAATGGCCTACCCCTTCAATCGTGACCGTGTCGTTGAAGACGTAGTCGAAGCTTCCGACTTTGTCGAGGACTTCGATGTTTGGATCAACACTTTTCTAGGCTGCGGCGGAACGCGTAATCTGGCGGATATCAGCCACATCGTCTTCCTGCCGCCCGGATTGCCCAGCTCGACGGACTTTTCAAACCCGTCGCCAGGCCCGGACTTGCCGATCAATACTGTAGATGACATGCCGCCCGAGGCCGGTCAGAGGGTACGCCTGGAAGACATGCTTGAACTCTACACGTTCACGAATCTGTCGGTTTCGCTGGATCGTGGAGATCAAGTGGACGGTTCCGGCAATCCCATTGTCAACCCGAACATGATGCTGGGATACGTCACGCACGAGTTCGCCCATTACTGGGAGTGCTACCCGGACTTGTATGACTACGATGTCTTCGACGGGTTCAACATTGAATCACCCATTGGATCATGGGACCTGATGGCCAACGCCGGCATGGTCCACGTCAACCCTGTGTTGAAGGAATCCTCCGGCTGGATTGCTCCCAAGAATCTGACCAGCATCCTGGTTCCGGGCGTTCCGCACGAAATCCGCCTCGGGCCGATCGAGACTTCGTGTGATCAATACTATTACTATCAAAACACAAGTCTGGGAATCTGCGCGGATCCGAACAATCCCAATGACCCGCCCTGTCGCCAGGAGCGTTTCCACTTCTTTCACTTGGAGAACCACGGCGAGTTCAGTTCGAATCTGCCCTGGAATGTTCTCCCCGTAGACCCCACCTGCCAGCCGGAAGGCGATGCTGGCCCGTTCCGCGACGGTGGCATGATGCTGCTTCACACCGATCTCGCCGCCAACGCAGAGGGCGTACCCGCCCAGCAGCGTTGGGGAAGTCACTTCAGCTATCTGTATGAGCAGGCCGACGGCCAGCACAGCCTGGAGAAGACCTTCGACGCGGGCGGCAACACCGGTGACGCCGGAGATCCGTTCCCGGGCTACTGTAACCAGGACGACTGGAACATTGACACGAATCCCAACAATAGCTGGTGGGAGCTTTCCAATGACTCCAGCGGGATCGAAATCCTGGACGTTCATAATGAACTGTCGGGCTCGTCAGTCACGTTCCTGTGGTTCCCCCAGGACGTTCCCAGCTTCCAGTTCCTGCAACCGGCGGGCGGCCAGAGCATCAATGACCAATACCCGATCATCTACCGCTGGGACGACCTCCATGCAGGGACCACGCTGACCCTCTTTGCTCAACCTGCAAACCCGGGCGATGAATTGGAGGTCGAGGGTCTCGGTATCTGCACCGCAGCGTGCTACAGCGGCACCAAGCTGAACGCAGTGCCGATCGCCAAGGCAACAGCAGGCAACGCTCAGGAAACGTACTTCGTCCCCGTGGGAGAAGGCCAGATATTGGAAGACGGCCTGTATCGCTTCTACGCGTTCCTGGACCCCAACGACGACATTCCGGCGAATGACGGCCTCTGTGAAAACGCCGCCACGCCCGGTCCGAATCGGGCCTGCGGGCAGGCCGACTATCAGGGCATCTCGGCGGACGAAAACGTCGGCGAGGGTCGTCTGACGATCAATTTCGTGAGACAGAATGTTGATGACCCCAATTCCACGCGCTTGGAAGCGTGGGTGGTGACTCATGTCGGTGAACAATTGTGCGGGGGCAACGGTGAGTGGATGGTCGAGGGAACTGTTTCCGGCGTCCAGCACGTTGATCCGGACGATCCCGACAGCCCGCTGGCCTGTGCCAGCACTGGCGGACAGTTCACGACTTTGAACCCCGAAGCGGCCATCAGGTTTACGATCACGAATATCGGAGATGACTTCGCTCTCGGCGACCGCTTCATCTTCGTGACCACCGGCCTGACGGTGTACAGCGCGCCCGTCGAGGTACTGAATGGTCAAGTCGATCCCGGCCCACAGGCCATCATCGAGGTGAGCTCGGCTCAGGATCCCTGCTGCTTCCCGCCTGTGGCAATCACGTTCGACGGCAGCCAGTCAACGGATACCGACGGGAACAGCGGCCCATCCTCCAATATCCTCTCCTATGAGTGGGACCTTGGCAACGATGGCACAGTCGATGCCACCGGCCCGGTGGCCAACTTCACCTTCGATACGGCCGGCACGTATGCCGTGCGCTTGACTGTCGCGGAAGGCGCGCCTCATTACCGCTTCGGCTCGACGGTCAAGACTATAGAGGTTGTCAATAACCTGCCCGTGGCGGAATTCACGGCCACGCCGAATGCGGGACCCGCCCCTTTGCTGGTCCACCTTGACGCCAGCGGGTCATTTGATCCGGACGGCGAGATCACTAAATATGAGTGGGATTTCGACTACGACGGTCCTACGAATTGCTGCAACTGTCCCATTGGCCCGGATGTCGAGGAATCGGATCCTGAGATCGACCATGTGTTCCCCGAGGGAACGTGGTACGTCTCGTTGCGGGTGACCGATGATACCGGACAGACAAGTTGTGTGGCTTTTGGCACCGTCAGCTCCGGAAACCAACCGCCGGTAGCCTCCTTCTCGGCGACGCCCGGAGGCGGCACGGTTCCGCTGACCGTTATCTTCGACGCCGGCGGTTCCACGGATCCGGACGGTGACGAACTCTCCTACGAGTGGAATTTCGGCGACGGCACCAGCGGCAGCGGCGAGTTCATCATCCACGAATACACCGACGTCGGCACGTTCGAGGTCCGCTTGACGGTGCGTGACGACCAGGGGCCGGCCAGTTTCGGAGAAGCCTCCACGACCATCGTCACAACTTTAGGACCCGGCAGTGTCGTGACCATCACGCAGATTTCCGCCGTGCCTTCGATCGGCCCGTCGCCGCTGACAGTTTCATTCTCGGCGACTGCCACATCACAGAACCCCGGCCCGCTGACCTACCGCTGGGAGCTGGATCCGCAGGGCACGCTGAAGTTCGGACGCAATGTCACACACATGTACGTCAACGACGGCTTGGAAGCGATCGAAGTTCATCCGAAGCTGATTGTCACCGATGACACCGGCGCCCAAGCCGTCCGCGTACTGGATATCACAGTGTTGCTCGAAGGTGACGAGGGGCCGGTGGACGATCCCAACCTGGAGGCGGTGCTGTCGGTCGTGGGCGATCCGGACGCCGACCAAGTCACGGGCATGGCGCCGTTCATGGTGGAGTTCAGCACGGAAGGATCGCGGGCCATCGATGGAGCGGCTGTGACCGTGGAAGTCGATTTCGGCGACGGCACTCCTCCAGTGCCGGGCCTTGCCAGTGGCACGATTAGCCATACGTACCGCAGCCCGGGCGAGTATCAGGCGACGGCTACGACGATTGCCGGCGATGGTCGTCGCGAGACGTCCGCCCCGATCACGATCATCGTGACCCAATCCAGCAACCCGATCGCCACGATTTTCGTTGACCGTATCGATGGCGACGCTCCGCTGGCGATCAGGTTCGACGGAACCGGTTCGTTCGATCCTGAGGGCCAGCCGCTCACCTATGAGTGGGAGTTCGGAGACGGCACGCCCGTCGGAACGGGGTCGGTGCTCAACCATACGTTCAACGTGGCGGATCAATACACCATCACGCTGACTGTTCGGGATACCTCCGGCGCCACAGGGAGTGCGCTGCTCGGGATCATTGTCGGCGAGGGAGCCACTTCCAACGACGGCACCGGGATCGGTCCCGTTGACGGCGGCGACACCGGCGGCGGGGGATCCCAAGCCGAGCCCGGTACCTGCGGCCTTGGCTGTGGGCCGATGGGCGCGGTACAGTTGCTGATGATGCTGCTCGGAATGATGAGCATGAAGTACACGCTCAGGCGCCGACGCTAAGAACGACGCGCCGATCTGAAGATTTCTTTCAACTGAGGGCCGAATCCATGCGATTCGGCCCTCAGCCTTTTTACGGCTGCGAGTCGTCGCCGGCAGCGGGTTGGGAGACCGGCTCAACGGCCTTGTCTGGAGGCGGCTCAACCCCAGGCGCCGGTTGCGACCCGGGTTCAGGTTTCGCCAGCAGCAAAGGAATGGCGCCGGTCAAACGAATCAGCCGGCAAGGGGCGTCCGGATCCTCAAGCGTCGCTCGGGCGCGTGCTACCCAATCTTGCCAGATGGTTTGATAAAGCCCATCGCCCTCCGGGTGGTGCGAGTGCGCAATCCTAAATCGAAACCAAGTGAGCGTACACAAGGCCGCTTGCCGACTGGGTTCGTCGGAAATCCACCGTTCCAGCCTCTCCTCCATTTTTAGAATGAGTGCCAGCGCGAGCGAAGAGCTACCCGAATCGGAGAGGATCGAACAACGTAACACCCTCAAATATAGTTCGGTTGTACTCCCATTGATCGGCGCCAGAGGCAGGGGCAACGTCTTCAAGGCTCTTTCCGAGTTGCCGATCTCGTGGTGGAGCGCACAGTGCCACAATACTGCGGCATCGGCGATCTCGCGGCGGTCGTCATCCATCCAGATCGCCAGCTCATTCGCCACTTGCTCAGTCAGTTTCTGATCCGGCCGACCTAGTTTGGAACGGGCGAACAGTGAGAGCGCCCGCCCGAAGTTCGTAATCAACTCAAGGTCTTCGAGCTGTTCCCCGTGATTTTCCGGCCATTGCTCACGTGCCGCGGTGAGGTGACGCAGCGCGCCCTCGCTGAGCGTTTCCAGTGCAGCGATATCCGGCCCCTCGGCAATCCCCAGCAGCAGACGCGTGAGGTGCGGCTCACAGCGCACCGCCAGCGTCCAGTTCCCCAGATGGGCGCGGCCCCTGGCCGCTGCGGCAGGAGGAGCGGATTCGATCTCGCGCTCGACCTTTTGATATTGCGCCGCCAGCCAGTCGATATAACCCTGCTCCGTGGTGACGCCGTCAGGAAACGCTCCCTCAGCAAGCGGTGGCGGGAGTATGGGCTTGGCGAGTTCACGTTCCGTCTGCTCGGGAAGCGGCATGACGGCCAGGGCAGCAGCGAGAGTCCAAATCAGCATTGACACCTCCGTCGGGTATGCATCGTGGTTAGCGTATGGCGAGGCTCCTCAGGATGCAACGGTTCTTGAACGGAATCATGGGAGACATTCTGCGACCCAACAGCACGGGCGGGTTGCCGATTGCGTCCGAGCGCCCAGATTTGACCCAAGCCTTGCATCCGCATAGACTAGTGAATACTAAGTGATGTTAATTTGACTGTGAAGTTCCTTCCTCGATGGCCTCCGCTCGACGTCAACCGATCGCGACCAGTGAGTAGGACTTGAAGGGCCGGCCACAGTGGGTGTTCTCAAACAATCGATTTCGTCCGTCTCCGGCGCGGCCTCCGAGCAGGCGTCTCAAGCCGGTCCCAATCTTGCCCGCTCTATTCTCGACGATCCGGGCCAGTTCCTCAACGCCCTCCTGCCATGGGCGATTTCGCTTGTCTTCCACGTCATGATCTTCCTGCTGATGTTTTTAGTTGTCTGGGTGGTTCGTGTCACCGGCATGGAGGAACCGCTGCCGCTTTCCGAAGCGCGGCTGACGGAGTACTTGGATGATGCCATCGCTCCTGATTTGCAGAATCCGGATCTTCAACGGCCTGACGAGATCGTGCCGCTCAACCGAGAAAGCACGGCGGAGCAGAAGCTCGACCTCTTGAGCGAGGTGACTGCCGTCAATAAGAGTGATATCTCGATCATCGGCATCGGCGCCGGGGCCGCCAGCGGGGATCTCACGAAGTATGGTCTGTCGACTGCGGGCCTGGGCGAAGGACCGTCATTCTTCGGGCTTGGGCGGGGTGCGCTGCACGCCAGGAAGATTTGCTACGTGGTCGATCGATCGGGTTCGATGGTTGATGAGCTGGACTATGTCAAAGAAGAAGTGATGCGCTCCATCAATCGCCTGCACCGCGTGCAGCAGTTTCACGTGATCTTCTTCAGCGGCGGGCCGCCGATTGAGGCACCGCCGAAGAGATTCGTGCACGCGATCAAAGAGTACAAGAAGCAGGCCTTCGAGTTCCTGTCGATGATTGAAGCCGGCGGAAGCACCGAACCCTCAAAGGCGATGAGTCGGGCCATTCGGCAGGGGGCCGATCTCATTTACTTCCTGACCGACGGTGAGTTTGCTCCCACGCTCGTGGAACAATTGAAGAAGTGGAACAAGGACCAGAAAGTGCGGATCTACACGATCGCATTCCTCAGGCGAAACGGCGAAGATCTCTTGCGCCAAATCGCACGCCAGAACGGCGGCGAGTTTCGATTTATTTCAGAAGATGACTTGGACTAGATTCAAACGTACAGATGCAGCGTTTGTCCTGCTTGCGGGCCTGGCGTTCCTGTGCGCGCCCCGCAGCGCTCGGGCAGACAAGATCCACACCACGGCTCGAGTTTATCCCGAAGCCAGCGTGCGTCACTTCGACGGGGAATTCGTGATCTTCTCAAACGCGAAAGGCGACCCGGTCGCGAGGAAGCTCACGGATATCGAAGCGATCTATGTTGATTCGGTTGACCGGTTCGAAGAGTTCAATCGGGCCGAGCAAGCGTTCCAGCAGCGCCGGTACCACGACGCGGCGCAGAAATACGAAAAAGCACTAGGCCGGGCACGCGGCTTTTGGAAAAATCTCATCCGGATTCGTTACATACAGGCGTGCGACGCCGCCGGAGATTTTGATCTCGCGGTCAAGATGTACATCACCATCAGCCAGGCGCTCCCGGAAAAAGCGGATCTGTTCATGCCGAGCAACTTCAAGGGCGTCACAGCGAAGCGCTTCGACGAGGCGCTGCGGCTCCTCGAAGAAACACTGCCGAAAATCGCGGACCAGCGTGCTTACTGGCAATTGGAGGCTCTGCGCCTCACGATTCTCGAACAGACCGAAAGCGATCAAGCTGAAAGAATCGCTCGGGAAGTGATTGCGCGCCTCCGCAGCCACAAAGGCCAGGACGCCCGATATCGGTTGCAGATCATTGCGATCCGGGTGGAGATCAAGCACGAGCAGTATGAGACAGCGCTGGGACACCTCGACGAGGCACTGTCCGACGCCGGAGAGCGCTTCTTGCCACCATTGATGTTTCTGAAAGGGCGCTGCCTTTATGGCTTGGCGCAGAGCCGCGATGAGTATGTTCGGGCCGGGCTGGCGTTCATGCGTGTGGTCATTCATTTTCCCAAGAGCACGCTGTGCGCACAGAGCATGTATATGGCGGGCCAGGTTCACGAAAAGATTAGCCGCATTTCCAAGGCCATCGAACTCTACGAAGGCTGCAAGGAACTGGCGGGCGCCAATGACGAGGTCTTTCGGCTCGCCGACGCGGCTGTCCAAAGTGCCGAGAAGCTGAGATCGCAATCGAGGTAGGATCATTCATGGAAACGTTGCTCCCGATCAAGCGTTCAAACACCCGGCCGAAGTGGTCCGCGATGGTCTTATCGGCTGTCCTACTGCTTTGTTTGGCGGATATCTGCACGGCCCAGAGCACAGGCGCGCAGCAGCAGGCGACCGAGACGAGCGCTTTCGACCACTTCGTCAGAGACGGCGGCATGATCACGTACTTCATCTTGCTGCCGCTGTCGGGGCTGACCATTGGTCTATGCGTCGATCATTTCCTCCACATTCGTCGAGGGGCCCTGCTGCCGGATCAGCTCAAAATAACGCTCGGCGAACTGATCGAGCAACGGAAGTACAAAGAAGTATTGGAAGTGACCGCTCAGGATCCAAGCCTGTTGGCAGCGGTGCTGCACTCAGGCCTGAGTCAGGCCAACAGCGGCCTGCCGGTGATGGAACGGGCCATGGAGGAAGTGATGGAAACCAGGGCAGCGAGCCTGTTCCGTCGCATCGAGTATTTGAACATCATTGGCAACGTGGCCCCGATGATCGGATTGTTCGGCACGGTGTACGGCATGATCAAGACGTTCAGCGCCATCGTTGAATTGGGCGGCGCTCCCGATCCCAAGGCGCTCGCAGCGGGGATTTCGATCGCCCTGGTGACCACATTTTGGGGGCTTCTCGTGGCGATCCCGGCACTCTCCGTATTCCATTTGATGCGGAATCGGATCGACGGCCTGCTCGCGGAGTGCGCTGTGCAGTCGGAACAGTTCATTCAGTACTTCAAACCGATCGGGCGCGGCACCTTGAGAGCATCCAAGGAACCGACGCAGAGACGAGCGGTTACCAACCCGCCGGCACCCGCCGCCGTGGGCAAAGTTCAGACGTAACGAGGGCGTTTCCCTTCTGAACAGGAGCGGCCGGTGGCAATTAGAAATCCAAGCCAAATCAAACCCGATCGACCGATGCAAGTGAACATGACTTCCATGGTCGATATCGTCTTCCTCTTGATCATCTTCTTTGTGTTGGTGAGCCAGTTCATATCGGCCGACAATATCCTGGTTGAACTGCCCGAGCCGGACAAGAGTTTGGCGAAAGCCGTCGAACTGCCGGATCGTGTGGTGCTGAACTGTCGAAATGCGGGCCGCACGCCGGGAGGAAAGCCAAGTGTTCAATACTTGCTCGGGCCCATCTCCATTGAGACGACCGCTGAACTGGAGCAGCGTCTGCGCGCCGTGAAAGAGGCTCGGCCGGACGTGCAGGTTCTCCTTCGCGCGGATCGAAACGTCACGTACAACGGCGTGCGTGCTGCCATGCAAGCGGTTGCCAAGGCCGGCATCGAGATCATGAACATCGCCGCCGAGGTTGAAGATTAAGGGAGTTCAGACGTGGCAGAATTCGGCGTAAGACCGGACGATTCAACGATTCATTTTGAGACGCCGCGAAAGAAGCGCCGACGCAACTCTGCGGTCATGACCGTCAATCTGACGCCGGCGATCGATATCACGTTCAACCTCCTGATTTTCTTTCTGGTCGCGACGACGTTCAAAACGGCGGAGGGGATTCTGCCCTCCGAAGTCCCGACCGACCAGGGCGTACTCGATGCCACGCCGCTGCCCATCAGCCCCATCAAGATTCGGATTCACGAGATTGGCGAAGGACCCAGCGATTATCGAATTGCGATCGACAACTGGCGCCGGCAGCCGGCCACCTTTCTGGACTTGACGCCGCTGCTCGAGGGGCTCCTCGACAAACCGGGATTCGATCAAGATACGCCCGTGGTTATTTTTCCCGAGGGTGACGTGCGCTGGGATCACGTGGTCAATTGCTTCAATGCAATTCGGCGAGTGAATATCGGCGCCGGCCCCGATCGAATCTTCCGAAACATCGTCTTCGCGTCGGGATCCTAAATGCGTTCCATCGTTGTCATTGCTGTCGCCGTTGTGATCTCGAGCAGTCTGCAAACTGCGCCGGCCCAGGAGCCGGAGAACGAGCGGCTATCCAGCGAAGCATTCCGGCGGGGGCTGAAGAGGCTCGGGTTGACTGATTTGCTCGACTACTATGTCAGAGAGTATCCGCCGAAAGATCCGATTGAGGCTGCTTTGCTCAAGCGGGAACTCCGGCTGAACCTGTACTCGGACCCCTCCATTCCCTCCGAAGACCGGCTCGAGGCGCTTGAAGAAGCGACTGTTCTTTTGAGGCAGCTCATCGCCGACTATCCCGACCACCACAGCCGATTCGATTGGCAACTCGACGTCGGGCGAGATCTTGTCTTTCGAAAGGCCGAACCCTACCATAACAATATCATGTTTCGGGGCGGGACGGCCGAAGATTTTCAGGCTCTGGCTCGAATCACAGCCCAGGCGCTCGGCGTCTTTGACCGGCTGATCAACGAACTAATAGCAGCCGAGGCAAAGATCGACAGCCTCACGATCAAGCAGTTTGAGAAGTCCGCCAAATCCGGTCATATCGAACGCATCGAGGAACTCCAGCCGAAAGTGCGATATTTTCGCCTTTGGGCCAGCTATTATCGCTGCCTGACGCTTGAAGCCGGCAGTGCAGGCCTCGTGGCTCCGTTGAAGGAGATTGTGGATTATCTCAACGGAGAATCCAAGCTGACAACGATCGAGCATCGCAATTCTCACTATCAGGCGCAGTCTCTTTTGCTCGCGGGTATGGCCTACCGATTGCTGGGATCGTCGGACAGAGCGGAGGATTACTTGTTTAAGGCCGGCACCGTGGTGGCCGCGATTCCCGACTTCATGGAACGGCACGATCTCAGGTGGGTGACCCTGTTCTCGGCGCTCGAACGCGTCAAGAACTTCCGCGACAGGGGACAATATGAAATGGCGGTACGGACGCTCGATGAGTTCCAGTCGCAGTTGCCGGCGAATTCACCGGACCAGTTCAGCCTGCACTTTGCACTGGCACTGCTCAAGGGCACCGTGTACCGCGCACATGCCTTGGCGCTGCCCTCCGACGCTTCCGCGGAAAGATCTCAATTGCTGCTCACATCCCGCCAAGCGCTGATCGACCTGGCCCGTGAACATCCGCGTTACCAGGATGAAATCTACGCCACACTGTTCGATCTCCTCGGCGACGTTGAAGATGCTTCCTCACTCGATTCGTTTGAAAAGAACATCTACATCTCGGGACTGCTCCGCCGGGCGGCTGAGGTGAGAGTGAGTGGCACGGAGAAGGCCCGACCCGATCAAGAGAAGAACAAGTTGCTGGAGCAGGCGGCTCAATTGGCCCTGGCTGTGCTGCAGGATGATTCAGCCTTGGGATTGGAACTTCGCCCGGAGGCGCTGTTCAATCTGGCGGTCTGTCGCTACGAGCAGGACCGGGTTCTGGAGGCCATCGAGCAGTTTAGCACACTTGCCGCGAACCATCCGGACTTCGGCAAGAGCCGTCAAGCTGCGGGCTATGCGGTTCGGCTGTCTGAATCACTCTACAACCGTGCGACATCGAGTACGCGTCGGACGGTTCGGCCTTTTTACCTGGAAGCGCTCCGTAATTTGTTGAACTTCCACCGCGATTCGGATCTTGCCGCACCGCGCCAGTTTACGTATGCCGAGGTTCTGCAGGAAGACGGGCGCCACAGGGAAGCGGTGGAGCAATATGCGATGGTTCAGGCAGATGATCCCCGATACTTGGAAATGCTGTTCCGCATTGCTGAGTGCAATCTTTACCTTCTGCGGAAGATCGCCGTCGAAGGAGAGCGCCGGGCAGTCACTTCACAGGCGTCGCTCACTGCCGATAGCGTCGCTCGTTTTCAGAGCAAGTTCAACGACTCCGATACCGGTGCTTCCAATCGGCAATTGGCAGAATCCCACCTGTTCGCGGCGGAAGCCAACATGCTGTCACCGACCAAGTATCCCGATCGGGCGCTCGCAACGCTCAAAGGATTTGAATCCAGGTTCGTCGACGAATTGGACCTCCTCGGCAAAGCCATGCGCATTCGGATCCTCGCCTACCAGGCACTCGGGGAGCTTGAGCAGGCGGCAGCCATCATACCGCAGTACCTGAAGCAGGATCCTCAGAACGCCGGGGCAACGCTGCAGGGGCTACTGAACACCTTTAAGGATGAAATCGCCCAGGCCGAAGATGCAGGTCAAACCGAGCAGGCACAGCGCAAGGCTGAAGACGCCCTGATCGTCGCCCGGGCCCTGCACACATGGTCCAAGCAGTCTGCGGCGGGGCTGGACAACGCCGGGCGGCTCGCATTCAAGCTAGAGTACGGAGAAGCACTGCTGCGGACCAGACGTGCCGGCGAGGCACTCGAACTGTTCCGCAGCGTCGCCGGCGACGGTCTCGGGAAGAAAGCGGGCGGTGGGAACGAGAGCGGCCGTGCTCTGCTCGGTTTGGCACAGGCCTACTTGCTCGACAACAATCCCCGGGAAGCTCTGCCCTATTTCTCGCGGCTGTACAGAGACACGCCGGAAGATACCGATCTTTGGTGGCGATCTTTCCTGGGAGAGATTCGCTGTCGCATCGCGCTGGACCAAGACCGGCGAACGCTGTACAACTTGATCAGCCAGAAACGCGTGTTCCACCCGCAGATGGGTGGCCCGAAACATAGAGAGCAGTTTGAGCAGCTTCGCACGGAGCTCTCTGGAGAATCATGAGCGAAACGGTTTATCTCGAGACTATGGGTTGCCAAATGAACGTGCTCGACAGCGAGCTCGTCCTGGGCCAACTGTTCGCTATGGGATATGTGTCTACGCAGGATATGTTTGCTGCGGATCTCGTGTTGCTCAACACGTGCAGCGTACGTGAGCACGCCGAAGAGAAAGTCTACTCCAGGCTCGGCCAGCTCAAGAAGCACAAAGTGCATCACCCCGAGAGCATTCTCGGAGTCATCGGCTGCATGGCGGAGCGCGACACCGACGGCATCCTGTCGCGAACGCCGTACGTGGATCTGATCTGCGGCCCGGGCCAGTTGAATCAAATTCCGGCCCTTATCAGGGAGATCAAAGAAACACGCAAGAAGGCCATTTCGCTTGCGACGTATCAGTCTCGCCGCGTCGATCCCGCGGAGCGATCGACCATGCAATTCGACACGCTTGAGGCGCTGGACCTGTCCCGCAGGCCGCAACCTGGCGCGGCGCTGCTCCAGCCCTATATTCGCATCCAGCGCGGCTGCGACAAGTTTTGCACCTTCTGCGTCGTGCCGTTCACCAGAGGCCCGGAACAGAGCCGTTCGCCCGCCGCGATCATCGAAGAGGCGCAGATGCTGGCCGACGCCGGCGCGAAGGAAGTCACGCTGCTCGGGCAGACGGTCAACAGCTACGCGCACATGGAAAACAGCAAGCGCTTTCGATTGAGTGATTTGCTCGCACTCTTGCAAGATGTTTCCGGCATTGAACGAATCCGTTTTGTGACCAACCATCCCGGCGATTTCGGCGACGATATTCTGGTTGCCATGAGGAATTTGCCCAAAGTTTGTGAGTATCTTCACATCCCGGCCCAGAGTGGATGCAATGCAGTGTTGCGCCGCATGAAGCGGCAATACACTGTCGAGAAGTACATCGACTTGATTGCCCGAGCCCGCGACACGGTTCCCGGAATCGAAATCGCCAGCGACTTCATTGTGGGTTTCTGCGGCGAGACCGACGCAGAGTTCGCTGAGACCGTCAACTTGGTCGAACAAGTCATGTACAAGAACATTTTCTGCTTCAAGTACTCCCCAAGGCCGGGCACGGCAGCAGACCGCACGATCTCTGACGATGTCCCTGCGTCCACCAAACGTCAGCGAAATATCGACCTTTTGAACCTTCAGGAGCGCATCTCGCTCGATCGAAACCGCCCGATGATCGGGAAAACCGTGGAAGTCCTCGTAGAAGGCTACAGCAAAGCCGCCCTCAAAGCTCAGGAGGCTGAACAGTCGCGCGGGCAAGAGATTGACTGGCGACGATCCAACCAATTGGTCGGCAGAACGCGAGGCGACAAGATCGTGGTCTTTGACGACGACGAAGCGCAGGTCGGACAATTGGCCCAGATCCGGATTACCGCTGCGACGGCCTTGACTCTGCACGGTGTTTGCGTTACTGAACAAGCTAGCAGAACGGATTCGGTTTTGCCGGTGCTTCAACATTCTCGATAAGGAAAGGTTGGACCCATGGCAACGCTCACTGAGAAGCGTGAACGGACTCACGACGCGCGGGATTGCCAACCTCGCAAACAACCCCGCTACCACGTCATCATGCTGGACGACGACGATCACACTTATGACTATGTGATCGAGTTGCTTCAGAAGCTCTTTTGCCTGTCGAAGGTCGATGCCTACCGCAAGGCCGTCGAAGTGGACACCGCCAGCCAGGCGATCGTCGATACCACTACCAAGGAGCGGGCCGAATTCAAACGCGACCAGATCCATGCATACGGCAGCGATTGGCGCGTCGAATGCTGCTGCGGAAGCATGAGCGCTATGATTGAACCTGCGCTTGATTGACATTCCCGTGCTACTCTAAGCGGCGCTCGCACCTCTCTGCACGCGTTCTTGGCGCGTACGTGACCAACGCGAACACGATCAGCGACAACGACATGACCAGCACAACTTGGCGCGTCCCCTCGCCCGTGTAGATGCTCGCCAAACTCCGGGGAACGAAACACGCCATCCAGCGGGGCAACTCCACCGCATCGGCACGCGTCACTTCAGCCACGGAGGGTGCCGGGTAGTCCAAGCCGCTGGTGTCAAGATATGCGAGTCTGCCAAGCGGGCGATAGGCCAACTGGCGCTGGGCGAGCCGAAAGTTCACCTGCGGGTCCGTGCGCAGGGCATCTTTGAGGCTGACTTGGCGCGTGATGCGCTCTTCCATTCGCCGTGTCACGGACTCTTCATGCTGCTCAATTGCCAGCAACGCGCGATACGTTTCCAGCGGCGGCCCCAGGATACACGGCACCGCCGCCGCGACGCCCAGCGTCGCGAGCACCCAGAACATCAAGCTGTGCGCCAATGGTTCCCGCAGCGTGCGAACCCTCAAGACCGCCTCCTATCCTTTGCTCCACAGCGAGCCGCCATACATCGCCTGATCGCCCAGTTCCCTCTCGATGCGCAGAAGTCGATTGTACTTGGCGATGCGATCGGACCGGCACAGGCTACCGGTCTTGATTTGCCCGGCGCTCGTAGCGACGGCGATGTCGGCAATGGTCGTGTCCTCCGTCTCCCCGCTGCGATGCGAGATCACCACCGCCCAGCCGCTCCGCTTGGCCAGTTCGATCGCGCTCATGGTCTCGCTCAATGTGCCGATCTGGTTCACTTTGATCAAGATGGCGTTGGCGCTGCGCTCGCTAATACCCCGCTGCAAGCGCTGCGTGTTCGTAACCAGCAGATCGTCCCCGACGAGCTGGACTTTGTCGCCCATCGCGGCGGTCATAGCCGCCCAGTTTTCCCAGTCGTCCTCCGCCAGTCCGTCCTCCAGCGAGCGAATCGGGTACTTCTCCACCCAACGTTGCCAATAGGCAATCATGTCCGCGC
Organism: Planctomycetota bacterium; assembly: GCA_022573485.1. GTDB lineage: Bacteria > Planctomycetota > Phycisphaerae > UBA1845 > CAIVHJ01 > JACZTW01. The sequence goes on along the minus strand of JACZTW010000033.1, from coordinate 1,791 downwards.
CGGAGAGCTTCCTGGTTGGGTCGGATTTGAAGAATGTATAGCAACCGGCGTCTTTGTCGTACATTTCGCTGGTCGCCGGATCGAGCGCGATGAAGATGTCGCTCCCCAACTCATACCCCGCAGCCGCCACAGCCTCCGCGATCAAATCAAGCGCCTCTTCGTTTGACTTCAGATTGGGAGCAAAGCCGCCCTCGTCGCCGACTCCGGTGCTGTACTTCTTTTCGTTCAGGATCTTCTTGAGCGCGTGGAAGCACTCGGCGCCCATGCGCAGCCCGTCTGAGAAGCTGGCGGCGCCCCACGGCTGGATCATGAACTCCTGGAAGTCCACATTGTTGTCCGCGTGCCGCCCGCCGTTGAGGATGTTCATCATCGGCACGGGCAGCACGTGGGCCGACGCCCCGCCCAGATAGCGATAGAGCGGCAGGCTGCACGACTCGGCCGCTGCCTTGGCGCACGCCAGCGAGATCGACAAGATGGCATTCGCGCCGAAGCGGCTCTTGTTCGGTGTTCCATCCGCTTCGATGAGGGCAGCGTCGATTTCTTCCTGATCGACTGCGTCCAGCCCGACCACTGCCTCGAACAGCTCGCTGTTGACGTGTTCCACCGCGTTCAAAACACCTTTGCCGCTATACCGTTTCGGATCGCCGTCGCGTAACTCAACTGCTTCATGCTCGCCGGTGGAAGCGCCCGAAGGAACCGCCGCCTGACCGGCGCTGCCGTCTTCGAGAACGACAACGGCTTCGACAGTCGGGAACCCCCGCGAATCGAGGATCTCCAGGGCTTCAACATGGACGATGGTACTGCACGACATTGTATACCTCACACTGGGTTAGGATGAATATCGACAAACCGGAACGAGCGCCTGCAAGACATCACAGCCGACCTCGATCCCGGTTCCCAACATCCGACTATAAGCACAACGAGCTCATCCTCAAGTCCACGCCATCCGCTTCGCGGCCTTCGCGTTGAGTGCAAAATGGCTTTGTTCGGCCACTAAGCTCTAGCGCGGTCCGTGCCCCGTGATCCGTGGTCCGTCCCTGACCCCGATTGGGACTGTGAATTTTGGACGTTTGGACTTTTCCATCGCTTCACGCTTCACAATTCACTCTTCACGCCTCTCCCCGCGCACAACGGATCCGCACTCTCCGCCCATCATTATAACTTGACACGCGATCGGTTCCGATTCGGCCGCTAAGCGATCAGCCTCGAACAGTCGGCTCAACGCGTGGTCGTCCCGTTGGCTCGGGATCTCCGGTACAGGCGGATCGCCGCTGATTACAACCATAGCACAGCACAGGCGTTGTGAGAAATCGAGCGTTGCGCACGATCACTGATGCGTCCATGCCGATTGGGTAGTTTGATGCGTCATGCTTGCATTACAGGCAAGAACTCCTCATACTGGTGTCGTAGTCGATACTGGGTCGCTCCCAGTTTTCACAAGTCAGGCTACGGACCACGACACCCCATCTCAGCAGACCGGGCAGGGGAAGGTTGAGAGCGGTACATGAGGAGTACACGATGCTTATGCCAACAGAGGCAGCGTCGATGCAGGATCAAGTCGATTGGTCATTCAGGCCCAAATCAACAGGAGGAACAACCATGTCGGAGAAAGGGAACAGTCTGCAGTCACTGGCGCTGAAATGCACAGCCCTCGTTGCCGTGGTCGTCTCGGCCGGCGGTAAGCCCGCGGCGGCGGAGGGGCCGGCCGGCACGGCGTTCACTTATCAGGGTGACCTGCAAGAGGGCGACACACCGCATGACGGTACCGCCAACTTCGAGTTCAGCCTGTGG
>JACZTW010000287.1 GCA_022573485.1 Planctomycetota bacterium | reverse complement strand
GATCCGCACGGAGCATTTCAAGCATCGCAGTTGCGTTGTCGCCGCTTTCTGACTGCTTGTTCTTTCCGACCCACATGAGCGTAGCAAGCAATTCCGCGAATCGCTGCCACAAATCGCCTTCGTGATCCGGCGCGAAGAGGCGCATGGCCCGCTCGTGCAGGGCGTCGCTCTCAGCCATCGACACTTCGATCGGCCCCGCGAGCTTCACGGCCGCCTCTGAATCAACGGGAGTCGTGCCCAGTTTGACCAAGTGCTTGATTTCGTCAGCCTGTTTAATGATGGGCGTTCCGCTGCGCTGCTGAACGGCGGGGCAGCCGTAGTTCGCGGACACGCGATCGTCGGTCGACGTGTGCGATGAAATGAACGGAAACTGCCGGCACATGTGCGGCTTTGCACGCTCGCCGAGTTCCTTGTGGATAATGCACAATCCGTCGCTGTCAAGAAACAGGCACTTGTGGCCCTCACCCTTGGCCAGCTCGAAATAGCCCGGCGGAACCTGCTGACCGTCGTCGTAGAATGTCTTGCCGGCGAGTTGCGGGTAGGCGCTGAAATCGTGCGCCTCGATGGCGGGCACTTTGTCTTTTTCGATGAGCGTGCGCCACGGCTGATTGCAGCACGCCGTGCAGGATCCGCACGAGAAGTTGACTGAATCATCGATGACTTGAAGACGCACGACACTCCCCCAAAACCGATACTCGATGTCCGGCACTTTGGACATTCATCGGCTTGCGGTATGGTGCGCTTGACAGAGGCCTGGAGCCCGTTTGGTGGTCCGCAAAGGCATGGTCCGCATTCCTAGATGGGCGTACTCCGATAACGCATTCGGAATTCGCCGCGGCGGATCCGTGGCCTGAAGGCCGCGGCTCGGGATGGCAGAGGTCCGTGGCCTGAAGGCCGCGGCTCATGCGTGCGCTCTAGAACCCGAAATCTCAAATTTGAAATTTGAAATCTCAAATCTCAAATCCGCCTGGGTGTCATTCGACGTGTTTGTCGAGTTCCTCGCGGTACATAGCCATCACACCCTGGCGAGTGATCAACCCGGTGATTTCTTCTTCATTATCGAGGGCCGTGATCGGCAGGGCGGCGCAGTCGCTGCGCGAGAACTTCTCGAGCACGGCATCGAGCGACTCGTGCGGCGTGACGGTAGGGATCTCCGGCCGAAGCAGCTCGCCGACCAGAAGCAGCGGCACCGCCTCCGGCTGAAGCAGCGCCGTGCGGATGTCCTGCGACGTGACCATGCCCAGATAATCGTCTTGATCGTCCACCACGACAAAATCCGACCACTCGCTCTGCCCGGCGAGGTCGATCAACCTTTGCAGCGGGTCTTCCGGGTGAACGAACTGGGCTTTGACGCGAGGCACTTGCTCCGCCGTGAGCCGTCTGAGCAGCGTCAGATCGGCCAGCGTACCCATCTGCACGCCGCGGCGCCGCAGTTTCAGCGTGTAAATACTATCCGTCAGCAACATCTTCGCCCCGGCGGTGGAGACGATGGCTGCGAACATGATCGGCAGGATGACTTTGTAATCGCGCGTCATCTCGAAAAGAATCACGATGGCGGTCAGCGAGGCGTGCGTGGTGGCTGCGACCATGGCCGCCATGCCAACCAGCGCGTAGGCAGTTACGCTGGTGTCTTCCACCCAGCCGAACTGCTTCAGCAGCAGGCCAAATGCTCCGCCCACCATGGCGCCGAGCATGAGCGACGGCGCGAGCACGCCTCCCGAACCGCCCGAACCCAGCGTCAGGCACGTGGCCACCAGCTTCAGAACCGCAAACACCAACAGCAGTCCGATGCCGGCGTACCCGGTGTAGCGGGTCAGCAGTTCGTTCGACACGGCGATTTCAATCATAGGATAGCCGTTGCCGAAGAACTCCGGCTGAACGTGCTGGTTGGTGATCAGGCAGTACAACGCCCCGGTCACACCCAGGCCGACCGCGCCGAGAACCGGCTTCAGCGGCCCGTACAGGTTGAGCTTGTCGAAGACGTCCTCCGACCAATACAGCAAGCGTATGAAAGCGACTCCGACGATGGCGCAGAGGCTGCCCAGCATCAAGTAGTAGAACAGCTCCGTGCCGAGGAAGTCGTATCCGATGCGCTCGACGTTGAAAATGGCGAGGTCGATTTCCGCGCCATCTTTCGCGAACTTGGATTGCAGGTAATGTGTCGTCGAGCAGCTCAGGACGCTCGAAAACACGACCGGCGAGAACGAGCGAAACGAAAAATCGCGCAGGAAGATTTCCAGCGCGAACAACACGCCGGCGATCGGGGCGTTAAAGATCGAAGCGATCCCCGCCGCCGCGCCGCAGGCCACCAACACGCCCATCTGCCGGCGGTGGACCTTCAGCCATTGCCCGAAACCACTGCCGATGGCGGCGCCGATCTGGATGATCGGCCCTTCCATGCCGGCCGATCCCCCCGAGCCGATGGTCAACGCGCTGGCCACGGCTTTAACGATCGCCACGCGCGGACGAATGACGCCGTCGCGGCGGTAAATCGCGTCCATCACTTCCGGCACACCGTGGCCACGGGCTTCCGCCGCCCAGTAATAGGTCATAAAGCCGACCAGCAGCGCCCCCGCCGCCGGCAAGAGCACCAGCATCCACAGCCGTCCGCCGAACAGCCCGCCCGCCTGCGCGCCGTGCCCGTAGGCAAAGGCGTTGGCTTCTTCGATCAAAAGGAAAAACCCCGAGGCTCCGCAACCGGTTGCCACACCGATGAGGATGGCCATCAGCGTCAGGAAGTACTCTTCTCGAAACCCGTGTTTCGAGAAGAAACCCACCACCCGCCGCCGAACCTGGCGACCCAGCATGTTGAGCCGTTTGCGCATGCGCCGAACGATACCGCAACTCACGACGGCGAGCAATCATCAGTCATGCCGCGCGCGTCTCTGGCTCATCGAGAACGAAAGACATGGTGAAGGCTGCGCGAGCCCCAGAACGAGCACAACCATTCCAACCATCGCTTTCATGATTCTCGATTGTGGGCTGTTCTTGAGTATCTGTTTGGCGTCTGCTTGTCCCGTAGGGACATGCGAAAATAGCCCAGCGATTTATCGCGGGTCAATCCCATTTTTAGTTGAAATTCCGATCGGCTCCGTGTGATCATTTATGCTACCGCCTTGCCGCTCCGGTTCAGCGACGATTGCAACGCCGCTCGGAGGCGGGGCAGGTGGCGATAGCCGCCCACCGTCCGCAAGCGCGGCTCGATATCCAGAATCGCCGTCGCCAGCCAGCGATGCTTCTGCTCCGAGTTCCGCCAGCAATCCACCTTCGCAGTACGATTGCCGATCAGCGAATTCAAGTTCTCGATGCAGTTGGTCGTCTTGAACGATCGGCCCAACTCCTTGAACACACCCAAGCGGTGCAGCGTTAGCGTCTCCTCGAAGCCCTCGTCCAGGCTGGCCACCGCCGATTGGTTCAACACGTTCAACTCGGCACGCACCTTCTTCAAAGCCCTCTTCGCCTGGCCATAGGTGGGCTGATCGTACGCCCGTTGCAGCTTCCGACGGAACGTCGCTTGCCGGCTGGTCGGTAAGTAGCGCACGACGTTCTCGCGCTTGTGCCACTGACAACGCTGTACCGCGGCCTTGGTGCCGAAGACCTTGTTCACGGCTTGGCGAAGCCCCTTGGCCCCGTCGATCACGCACAGCACGCCCGCTTCGACGTTCAGACCGCGATCGACCAGGCGCCGCAGGAATTGACTACACACCCGCTCGTTCTCCGTGGCGGTCTGTACGAAGCCCAAGACCACCTTTTGGCCCTGTAGAGTCACGCCCAGGGCGATCACCATCGCGTCGTCCCCGAAGGTCTTGCCGTCCAGGAACAGGGCCACGATGTCGTAGCCGGACAGCTCACGTTCGGCCAACTCCGCCAACTTCTTGCCCGAGGCGCGCTTGAACCGCCGCGACAGACTTGAACTGCTCAGTCCGAAGGTCTCCGAAACGGCGTCCACGCACGGCTCGTAATCTCGGCACGACAAGCCCTTCAAGACCTTACGTAACGATGCATCCTCCGCCCGACGCGGATCCTGCAACGCCTGGTATGCCGATAGTGGAACCTCCCGACCACGATGCGTATCCCGCACTCGGGGTACGGTAATCGCCACCTTGTGATCTGCCAGATAGACCGATCCACGCTGTGCGCCCCAACGCGCATGGCCCGCAACGCCGCCCGCACGGCTGTAGCGTTCGCCGGCCAACTGGCACACTTCCTGTTGAAGCACCTCGTTCACGGCCTCCAGGCCAATCGGAATCAAGGCCTGGATCAGCTCCACCCGCGTGTCCACTTCCGGCAGAGGGGTGTGCCGATCCTTGCAGCCTGGCACACCTGCCGATGCGACACCCTTGCCTTGGCGTCCGATTCGTACGATACTTTTGCTCATTGTTCGGCTCCTTGTTTGATGGATTCAAAAAACCACCGTCATTCATGGAGCCGATCTCCTTGAATTTCAACTAAGAGCCTATCCCAATAACCCTGATTGTTGGAATGCGATCAACGCGAGCGACAGATGAAGCATAGCGATATAGTTCGCGGGTTTTTTCTCCCAGCGAACCAAGATGCGCCGGAAGCGGTTCAGCCAAC
>JACZTW010000286.1 GCA_022573485.1 Planctomycetota bacterium | reverse complement strand
ATAGCGATGTATATGTTGCTGATCCGCACGTCTTCGTCACAAACGAGTCCGATACTGCCTCAGCTGGACTTGCGATCCTTGAGCTTGTGGGCTTGCTGAATCCGGCGGATCTGGACGGCGACGGCTCGGTCGGTGTCAAGGACCTGCTGATTCTGCTGGGCGAATGGGGTCCGTGCGACGACTGTACGGACTGTCCGGCTGATCTCGACGGCGACCGCACCGTCGGGGTGAAAGATCTGCTCATCCTGCTTGGGAATTGGGGATGAGGAAATCGTAACCACAGATGCACACAGATAGACACAGATGAAATCAGAGAAATGTGTAAAACCGCGACCAGCCGGTCGCGCCAGAGGAGTCATAAAATGAAGACATCACACCGACAGAGCATGCCGATTGAGCGCGGATCGCCCCATCCTGCGTTGCTATTCCTCGTTGCCGCCGCCGTGGCAAACGCCACGGCGGCAGGTGTTGTGAAGGGCGACGTGCTGTATGACTCGACTGCCATGACGGACAAAGACACGTGGGATCATGAGTCTTTCATGACCTATATAGGCGGCGCGATCTTCTTTGGTTTGGACCGGGATATGCAAGCAGTTGAAGATTTCGAGTTGAGTGAGACCTACGACATCACGAGTGTCACCGCAGACTACCGTAAGAACTTCCAAGACACAGTTCCGGGGGATGGCGTGCTCGTGGAATTCTTTGCCGACCTCGGGGGATTTCCAGCGGAGGCGGCAATTGCCGGCCTCTTGTCGTCCACCTTCACGGCAGAGCAGTTGGATCTCGTCAATCCGGACGGTTTCGATATTCCAGGAATACGCTTGACGGTTGATCTTATGGGAGAAGGCATCACACTTGGTCCCGGCACTTGGTGGGTGTCGATTACGCCAGTGGATGTTGCGCCAGGCGGCACGGATCTATACAACGCAATTGCGAGCACCGCTGGGGTCTTTGGAAACAACACCCATGTCCGTGACGGCGGTATTGACCACGGCAACGGCTTAGAGGGATTCTACAACGTTGATGACTGGACGCTCGCTGGTCGGCTTGGTGGTCATGAAGATGCCGACCTTGCCATGAAGATCGAAGGCACGCCTGTCAAACCTGAGTGTCCGCAGGATCTGGATGGCAGCGGCGACGTTGGCGTGAAGGACCTGCTCTTCTTGCTGGGCGTCTGGGGGCCGTGCCCGAAGAAGGGAGATTGTCCCGCCGACTTCGACAACAGCAACGACGTTGGCGTAAAGGATCTGCTCGAGCTGCTGGGCGCCTGGGGGATGTGTCCGTGAAGAAGGCATCAAGGCATCGAGGCATCAAGGCATCGAGGAGGAGAAGAAGGCTTAAGGCTTGAGGTCTCCGTCTCCTAACCCTGACTCCTTCCTCTCCCCTCTGTGTCCTCTGTGCCTCAGTGGTGAGTCTTCTTTCTCAAGATGGCCCCGATGGAATCGGGATCTCCGCTACGCTGCGACATCAGGGAGAAGGCATCGAGGCATCGAGGAGGAACAGGGCACGGAGAGCGAGCCGGGGCGTGTCGCCCCGGTTCACGTGAGGAATCCCGATGGAATCGGGATTGGCGGTGCGGTGCGCGGCGAACGGGGTTTGGTGTGCGGGTGTGGACCGTCCCGATTCAATCGGGACGGCTCGCCGTGGAGGACACAACCGCGCGTACCAACCCGAACCGCCCGTGCCAGGACTCGAATAATTCATCGTGAGACCGTTTGTGCCCCCCCTTGTCTTGCCCGGTTTGAGGCGTGCCTATGTGATTCGCCTCATTGCCTGGACGCAGCGACGCAGGCTCTGCGAGTTCTGCGCCGCAGCGCCAACTTCCCACCAACGATCCACAAACACGCTCATCTCTGAGACGTAGCCAGGCCCCTGTCTCGCCGTCGAGTAATCTGGGGGCAGCAAGACGCGCTGAAGGTGTCGATTTCGTGAGCGGCGCGCCAGAGAAAGCAACACAACCTTCGGATCAGAGAGGATGTCTGGATCATATGGAATCAGCGATTGCCTGACGTTCAGGAACCTCGCGAGATTCGCTCGATCAGCCAATAGCCAACTCTCGATTTTGTTGACCGCGAACCTCAGCAGCATGTACCGGCGACGGGAAGGTAGCCAGATGCGGACAACCTCCGGGGCACACTCGGTGCCGGTATCTCCGAGGTCAGCCAACGTCAGGATCGGTTGAAAATGTGCCGCGTTGTTGAACCCTCCAACTTTTGCCCTGATGTAATCAATGCCTTTGCGTCCATAGACTGTCCCCAGATCAAGATCAAGATGCCGTATGAGGCGCGCCCCGATAACAGAATCGAGTTGTCCTTCAGCGAGCAGATCGACTGGCATCAGTCAAACTCGAAGCGCAGTTGACCGTTGCGGGGTGCTGACTTTGGAAGAAGCACGTCCGCCACTGAGAGGCCAGCTTTGAGCTTGGCTTCGTCGTCTGGATCTGGCCCACAAATCACAGATCCTTCTGGCGACGGCTTGATTATGAGCACTTCAGTAGCATCTATGCTCTTATCACTAAGCAATTCCTCCGAGTGTGTACTCACGATGACTTGCCTCGGCTCGAAGTCCCCTTTCTTCTTCATCTTCCTGATCTCTTCTTGAACGCGAGTAAACAGATCGGGGATTTGCCTTACTACTTCGCTATGGAGCGAAAGTTCGGGCTCTTCGAGCAGCAAAGGGCCGGTTCCTTCAAACAGGCTCCACAACAAGCCGAATAGGCGAAGCGTACCGTCAGAGAACAGGGCCTCGTTTTGCTTTGCCCCGTGCGGTCTCCAGTGTTCGAACCGCCCAACAAGATGTGGTGCCCCCTGTTTGTCCATTTCGATCCTGAGATCTTGAAGCTGGGGCACGGCCTGCCGCAACGTCTTCGATATTCGCTTCAGCCAGGCCGCCTGTGTGTTTATCGGGGTGTTATAGATACGCAACAGCAGGTCACGACCATACGGATCATTCTTCACTGGAAGTGGTGAGAATCCCTTTGGATCGCGGACCACCTGCGGAACTAGATGATGGTAAGAAATCGACACAAAGAAGTCTGCCAATTCCCGAAAATCGCGGTTCGCAACGATCTGTTCGAGGGATGTCTGAGTCATCAGTAGCGGGTCGCGCTCGTCCTCAGAAGTAGGACGCTCCAATACGACTCGGTCGTTCAGAAGATCCTTGACGTACTCTCTCCGAAGCGTGGGGGTCCGGCTCTTGTCTTGATTGAACTCGACACAATACCGCCAGCGATCACCGTGATTGGCGTCCCGAATGTTTACGTCAATGGCGATACTCGGGCTTTCGCGTGCTGCAAGACATCGCAGGATCGACACGCCGCCGCGGTGCTCCACTGCCGACTTCAGGCCCTCCCGAGCCAGGTCTCGAAGAAAGCGCAGAGCATCGAGAAAGTTAGATTTCCCAGAGGCGTTCGGGCCAATGATAAAGAGGCGCGGCAAAAGCTCTGCCTGAGCGTCCCTGAAATTCTTCCAATTCTGAAGTGTGATTCGACTGATGTACATGTGCGTGCTGTAGCTCGTTGGCGTGGAGTAACTCCCCAAAAGTGTACTCGGCAGCCGTTCTTGTCCCCATAGTACCGGCCAGCCGCGGCGGGCGGGGCCGCCTTGCCCGGTGGATGCGGCGGGCGAGGTCTATTGGGGCGCGTGGTTCGCCAGCCGGGGCGTGTCGGGCGGGTGCTTTGGCCTTGACGATGCGGTATCCTGGTGTTGATGACTAGCCCATGCGAGTCAGGGTTGTGAGCCCCAGCGCGGCCAGCCCACTTTCGAGCGGTACCCACGGGTTGGCGGCGGGGCTGGCTGATCAGCTGGCTGAGGCGTGCGAGGGGCGGCTCGGTGCCATCACGTGGTTCAAGGCGGACTGGCAGCGAGGCGGGGCGGCGACGGGTACGGCCCGTTTCCGGCTCGACGATGCCGAGGAAGTCCCCGTCGTCGTCAAGCTGCCGGTGGTGCAGCGCGAGCGGATGTGGACGAGCCGACTCCAGCGCGATGATGAGCAGGCTGTAGTCCCGAAGCTGTACGCGGCGGGTGAAACGCTCGGCGGATACGATCTGGCGTGGATTGTGATCGAGCACTTTCCGCACGGGCCGCTGGGACTTCACTGGCACGATCAACATATCGAGCGGATGGCTGATGCGGTGGCGCGATTCTACGCGGCGGCGTCCGCGTATCCGGTTGATGAACCGCCCAAGATCGAGGCGTGGGACGATCTGCTTCGCGACGCACAGCAAAGCGTGAGGATCAACGACATCGCCAATTCGAAGCGGTGGAAGTCGGCGATGAAAACGTTGCGAGGCCGGCTGACGGACTTGGTCAGCGAATGGCGGGCGCGACCGGTGGGCGACTGGCTTCATGGCGATCTGCATTTGGCCAATGCGATGAGCCGCGATTCGCTTGAGGCCGGAGTGGTGTATCTGATTGATATGGCGGAGGTGCGGGCTGGTCATTGGGTGGAGGACGCGATCTACCTGGAGCGTCAGTTGTGGGCCCGGCCGGAGCGGTTGCGGGCGGTCAAGCCGGTCAAAGCGATCGCCGATGCACGGCGAAGGCGGGGGCTGGCGGTGGAGGAGGGCTACCCGCGGCTGG
>JACZTW010000032.1 GCA_022573485.1 Planctomycetota bacterium | reverse complement strand
CCACATGGAACTCGCCGCCCGCAGAGTGCTGGCGCCGTATCTGGAGGCGCACGAAGAAGGCATCGGATCACACTTGAGCATCGATCACTTGTCCCCGACGCCGGTGGGCAAGACCGTGCGGGTGGTGGCCACCTGCACCGAGTTGAACGGCTCGAAGGTCGTCTGCGATGTCGTCGCCTATGAGGGCGACCGGGTCATAGGGCGCGGCAAACAGATACAACGGGTGTTCCCGAAAGAAGTTCTTCAGACGCTAATAGAAAGGCATGAGTGATGGTCAAACTCGTCGCGATTTACACCACGCCTGAGGACGTCCAGGCGTTCGAGAATCATTATCGTGAGATTCACGCGCCGTTGGTCCGCAAGATGCCGGGCCTCAAGAAGCTGGAAGTTTCCCAATTCTTCGGCGCCCCGCAAGGTGACGCGCGGTATTACATGATGGCGGAGATGTATTTCGCGGATAAGGACGCTCTGTTCGCGGCGCTCAAATCTGCCGAGGGCAAGGACGCCGGCAAGGATCTGATGGGATTCGCAGGCAAGTGTGTCCACATGATGTTTTCCGATGTGACAGAGGAGAACTTCTAGCCCGGGGCTCTAGCCACGAAGCTGAAGGCGACACGAAGAAAAGCGATAAGGGTACTCGTCACTACAAGATCAGCCAATGACGCTTGAAAGCTGCTTATTACGGAGTGTTTGGTGCTGACAAAAGAAGAAAAAGACACAATTTCTTCATCTTGGTGCCTTGGTGTCTTCGTGGCAGAATTGACGTGAGAAGTACGAGCTTTGTCTCTACGGAAGACGGGCGAAGAGGGAAATTACCTCATGGCGCACATTGACGGGCAAGATCCAAAGTCGTTCAACTTCGAGAACATTCTGTTTGAGAAGAAGGGTCGACGGGCCACGGTCACCATTAACCGGCCTGGCGTATTGAACTGTGTAAACCTCGCTACGCTGCGTGAGCTGCAAACGGCCTTCCAGGATGCGTCCTGGGACGACGGTATCTCGGTTGTGGTGCTGACGGGCGCGGGCGATCGGGCTTTCTGCACCGGTGCGGATTTGAAAGAGCAAAAGGCGCACTATGTCAATGCGCCGAACGACTATTGGAAATGGATGGGCGAGTTCTGCCGCACGCACGAGCTGCTGCGTGCCATCGGCAAGCCGACAGTCGCGCGATTGAACGGGGTCGTGGTCGGCGGCGGCAATGAGTTCAATATGTCGTGTGATCTGGCCGTGGCTGCGGACGACATCTTCATCAAGCAAGTCGGCGCCGCCATGGGCAGTGTTGCCGCAGCCGGTGCGACGCAATGGCTGCCGTTGATTGTCGGTGATCGCCGGGCCCGCGAGATACTGATGCTGTGCGAGGAGATTCCGATACAGAAGGCACTGGAATGGGGCCTGGTCAACAAGGTTGTGCCGCGCAGCGAACTCGATTCGGCTGTGGATCAAATGTGCCAAACACTGGAGGCCAAGCTGCCCGAGTGCATGCGTTACACCAAGCAACAACTGAACTTCTGGAAGGATTTTTCGTGGCACATGACCATCGGCCATGCCCGCGATTGGCTGGCGATTCACAACCGTGCGCCGGAGGTGCAAGAAGGATGCAATGCATTCCTGGAGAAACGACCGGTGGACTACGATTCAATTCGTGAGAAATCGAAGTGGTAGAATCGAGCGAATCCCATGTCTGATGTCATTCTGAGCGAAGTAGACGGCCACGTCGGGATCGTCCGGCTGAATCGTCCCGATGTGCTTAACGCGCTCAGTCTTGAATTGATGAAGAAGTTGGTCGCGCAGCTCGAGGCGTACGACGACGATCCGAATATTTATGCCATCCTGCTCAGTGGCAGCGAGAAGGTTTTTGCCGCAGGGGCGGATATCACGGACATGGCGGACGCTTCAACGTTCGAGATGTACAACCGCAATCAATTTGCCCGCTGGGAGCGCATCAAGAAGATCTCCAAGCCGATCGTCGCCGCCGTCAGTGGTTACGCGTTGGGCGGCGGATGCGAGTTGGCGATGCACTGCGACATCATCATCGCGTCGGAGACCGCCAAGTTCGGCCAGCCGGAGATCAACATCGGCGTGATGCCGGGTGCCGGCGGGACGCAACGGTTGACGCGGGCCGTGGGCAAAGCAGTGGCGATGGACGTGGTGCTTACGGGACGGTTCCTGTCGGCGCGTGAGGCTCTGAGTGCCGGGCTTGTATCGCGGGTTGTGCCGAAAGAGAATTTCTACGATGAAGCGCTGCGCATCGCCCAGGAGTTGGCGAAGAAGCCACCGTTGGCCTTGCGGCTGGCCAAGGAATCCGTGCTCAAAGCCCACGAAATGTCGCTCAGCGATGGATTGGAGTACGAGCGCAAGTTGTTTTACATGCTCTTCGCGACGGAAGATCAAAAGGAAGGCATGAAGGCGTTCATCGAGAAGCGCCGACCGGAATTCAAAGGGAAGTAGCCCGGCGGGAGGAACTGCGTTGGCTGCGGAGTATGAGACAATTCAATATGAGGTTCGGGACGCGGTTTGCACGATCACCCTGAATCGTCCGGAGGTGTACAATGCCTTCAACGAGACGATGACTGCGGAGCTGCTTTCGGCATTGAAGACGGCCGAGAGGGACGCGTCGATCCGGGCGTTGATCATTACCGGCGCCGGCAAAGCGTTTTGCTCGGGCCAGGATTTGAAAACCCTCAAAGACAACTACGTTAAAGGGTATGTGCCGGTATTGGGCGAGCGACTGCGCAAAGGCTACAACCCGATGATCCTCAAGATGCGTAACATGGAAAAGCCGATCATCGCTGCTGTGAATGGTGTTGCAGCGGGCGCCGGATGCAGCTTGGCGCTTGCTGCTGATCTCCGGATCATGGCGGAGAGCGCGACGCTGATCGAGGTTTTCGTTCATGTCGGTTTGGTGCCCGATTCGGGCAGCACTTACATGTTGCCGCGCCTGGTCGGTATGGGCAAAGCTTTTGAAATGTGCGCGCTGGGCGACAAAGTCGGCGCGAAGGAAGCGTTGCGACTTGGATTAACGAACCGAGTTGTGGCTGATGACGCCGTGGCGGGTCAGGCCCACGAACTGGCTTGCCGTTTAGCAGCACTCCCGACGAAAGCGATCGGTTTGACCAAACGGCTGCTCAACCAGGCGTTCGATCACACGCTGGAGCAACAGCTTGAAGCCGAAGCGTTCGTTCAAAGGACGGCCGGCGAGACGGCGGACCATTTCGAGGGAGTCCGTGCCTTCATCGACAAACGAACGCCCGAATTCCACGGGAAGTAAGAGGATCCAAGAGTGTCACAGAGACGAGCGGCGGTAATTGCTGCCCTGCGGACGCCCGTCGGCCGGTATGGCGGTGCGCTGAGTCAGGTGCGTCCGGACGACTTGGCTGCTGTGGTCATTCGGGCGGTCGTGGAGCGCAGTGGAATTGATCCGGGTTTGGTCGAAGATGTTTACTTCGGAGCTGCCAATCAGGCGGGGGAGGACAACCGCAATGTGGCGCGGATGGCGGCGCTGCTGGCGGGTTTGCCGGAGACGGTGCCTGGCAGCACGGTCAATCGTCTGTGCGCCTCGAGTTTGGATTGCATCAACATTTGCGCGCGGATGATCGAGGCGGATCATGGCGACGTATTCATCGCCGGCGGCGTGGAGAGCATGTCGCGGGCGCCTTTTGTGCTGGCCAAGGGCCGCGTACCGTTCGATCGCAGGGTGGAAATGCACGACACCACCATCGGCTGGCGGTTCACCAATCCGAAGCTCGCCGCGATGCATCACCCGTTCGGCATGGGCGAGACGGCTGAGAACGTGGCGAAGCACTACAAAGTATCGCGGGAAGAGCAGGACGCCTTCGCCGTCAAGAGTCAGCAAAAGTGCGGAGCGGCCATGGAAGCAGGGCGGTTTCGTGATGAGATCGTTCCCGTTGAGGTGCCGCAGCGGAAGGGCGATCCGATCGTTGTCGATACGGACGAGCATCCGCGACCGAACACCACTGTTGAAGCACTGGCCAAGCTCAAGCCGGCCTTCGCCAAAGACGGCACGGTGACGGCTGGCAACGCTTCCGGCATCAATGACGGCGCCGCCGCGCTGCTGCTGGTGGAACTGAGCAAAGCCCAAGAGCTTCAATTGCCGGTTATGGCCATCGTCGGCCCATCGGCGACCGCCGGCGTGGATCCGGCGATGATGGGACTGGGGCCGATCCCTGCCGCACGGAAAGCCATCGCGCGGGCTAAAGCCCGCGGCTCCTTGACGGGTATTGAAGATCTGGACTTGGTGGAACTGAACGAAGCGTTCGCGTCACAGTCTCTCGTCTGCATCAGGGAGCTGGGCCTCGATCCGGAGAGAGTGAACCCCAACGGCGGGGCGATCGCGTTGGGCCACCCGCTGGGTTGCAGCGGCGCCCGCATCGTCACGACGCTCCTGCACGAAATGAAGCACCGCAACGCGGCCCACGGCCTTGCCACGATGTGCGTCGGCGTCGGCCAGGGCATGGCAACATTGTTTGAGTTGACTCAATAGGCTACTATCTCTTTGTAAAGTGCGTCGCTATGTGACTTCGGAGAACGAGCATGAGTTGTGGTGGTGGTGACGACCCGAAATTGGAATTGAAGCATCCGGAAGATCCGGACAAGCTGGCTGCGTTTGAGGCTTATGTCAACAGCGGCGGGCTCGTGGAGCTTGAGGACTGGAAGCCTGAGGACTATCGGCACGGGATGCTGCGGATGGCGGAGCATCATGCCAATTCGGAGATTGTCGGGGCGTTGCCCGAAGGTGAATGGATCACGCGGGCTCCGTCGCTGCGGCGCAAGCTGGCGCTGATGGCCAAAGTGCAGGACGAAGTCGGGCACGGGCAAATGCTCTATCGAGTGTCCGAAGATCTGGGCAAGCCGCGCGAGCAAATGTTGCGGGATCTGTGCGAAGGCCGGACGAAGTATCATAACGTGTTCAACTATCCCGTGCCGACCTGGGCCGACGTGTGTGCCATTCAGTGGCTGGTCGATGGGGCGGCCATTCTGAATCAAAAGTCGCTTGCCGCCGGCAGCTACGGGCCTTACGTCCGCACCATGAACCGCATCAACATGGAAGAAGCGTTCCATTTCAAGTCCGGCGAGGATATGGTGCTGACCATGATGGGCGGAACACGGCGGCAGAAGGACATGATGCAGGCGGCCTTCGACCGCTGGTGGTGGCCTTGCTTGATGTTCTTCGGTCCGCGCGACACTGAATCCACGCACAATACTATTTTCATGCGTTGGCGGATCAAGACGGCCAGCAACGACACGTTGCGACAGCAGTATGTCGATCGTTTCGCCCCGGCGGCCAAGGCACTGGGTTTGAAGATTCATTTGCCGGGTCCGGTGAACAGCGATCCCGCGAAGCCGAATCTGGATCTGGAGGAAGATCCCAAGTGCGTGCGTGACGACACGACCGGCCACTGGGGATTCAGCGAGCCGGATTGGGACGAGTTCTTCCGCGTGATTCGCGGGAACGGGCCTTGCAACAAAGAGCGCGTCGGCCTGCGGCGGTTCAGCTACGAACAGAATCGTTGGGTCCGCCAGGCCGTCATGGGAAATGGCAAGAAAGCGGGTTGAAGAACTGGAGAGGTGACACGGTGCCTTTGTCCCGGATCAGACAGATCGGCGGTGCTTCCACAACGGATGAGACGCTTCCGCAGGAAGAAGATCTCCAGACGTTCGAGGTTTTCACACAGAAACGGCGTGGCCTGCCGCATGTTCACGCCGGCGCGTTGCACGCGCCAGATATGGCGACGGCGCTGCGGCTGGCCCGCGAACATTACGGGCAGGACGAAGATTGTGTTCATATCTGGGTGGCCAGGCGCGACGGGCTCGGCGGGACCGGCTACGATGACGGTCCAATCAACAAGGCCATCGAACATAACTACCGATACGTGCGCGACTACCAGAACATCCGCCAAATGTGGCAGAAGTTCCGCGACGACGAGGGGCTCAAGGAGTATGAGCGGGAGGATCTCAAGGAGGCCTTTTGACCGGCCTGGATTTCGTCGCGAATCCACTTCCGAAGTGCTCACGTTCCAGCAATGAACATCTCAGCGCCGCGCTACTGCCAAGTTTCGTTTCCACGGTATCGCTTCCTGCCCGGGCGGCATCCGCATCCCACGGCTCATCCGGATGGGCACAGTTATCACGCACCGGACGATCCGCCGGCCGCGGTGGAGTACAAGCCCGCTGACCAATGGCGAGAGAGCGTGGATTATCTTTACGGCTGCGATTTGTATAATCATGGGTATTGGTGGGAAGCACACGAAGCGTGGGAAGGGCTGTGGCATTTGATTGACAAGGAGGATCCGCAAGGGCAGTTCCTCCAGGGTCTCATCCAGGTGACCGCTTGCCACCTGCAATTGGAGCAAAGACACCTGCGCGGCGTGGAGCGCCTGCGAAACAGCAGCGCCGGCTACATCGACAAAGCGCTGGCGCGAATCGATGCCGAGCGCTTCATGGGGTTGGCTGTGAGGAGTTGGATTGCGGAAGTGCGGGAATACTATGAGGTTGTTCTTGCCCATGCGCCCTTGAGCCCCACGCATGATGACAGGCGATATCCATACATCCTCCTGAAAAGTTCAAGCTGACGGGTGATTCAATACGAACCGAGCATCAATGGACGAGCAGACGCTAAACAAGTTGGAATTCGATCACATCACCGCTGCATTGGTCCAGAACTGCGCGTGCAGTCTCGGTCAGGCGCTGGCCCGGAAGATCAAACCCAGCTCTAAGGTTCGGGATGTGCGACACTGGCTGGCTCAGGTTGACCAAATGATCGGGGTGGAAGCGGAGCAGGGTCTTCCGCCACTGGGCGGAATGCGAGACATTCGGCCACACGTCGAGGCATCGGGCAAGCCGGCGGCGCTGGAACCCGAGGCTCTGTGCGAGGTGCAGCAGACGCTGGCGGGTACGGGGGTGCTCTGTCGCTGGTTCGAGTCGTTGCCGCCTGAAGCGGAACTGCTGAGCAAGATTGCCCATCGAGTGACCGATCTGACTTCCATCGCTCACGAAATCGATCAAGCCATCGACTCCCGCGGCGCGGTCCGCGATACAGCCAGCCCTAAACTGGAGACACTGCGGGGCAAGATCGAAGCCACGCGCGCGCGAATTGCGTCTGTCTTCGAACGAATCCTGAAGCAGCCGCGCTATTTGAAAGTGCTGCAATATCCCAAGAGCACATTTCACAACGATCGCGTCGTCCTTCCGCTAAAGGCGGAGTATCGAGGGCATATCCCCGGCATCATTCATCGAAGTTCCGACAGCGGCGCGACTGTGTTCGTCGAGCCGTCGGAGGTCGTCGAGCTGAACAACGCCATCGCCAAGCTGCGCATCAAGGAACATGAGGAAATCACCCGGATCCTGTTGGCGCTGACGCGGCTTGTTCATCGACATGCCGACGAGATACTGACGACGCTGGAGGCGGTCAGCGTATTGGACCTCATATCTGCCAAGGTGAAATACGCGCGCACGCGCAACGCCATTTGCCCCGAAATTGGCGAGAACGGCATCCTCGACCTGCGCGAGGCGCGGCATCCGGTCCTCGTGGATCTGTTTGCCGGCACCGAGAACAGAGTCGTGCCAATCGACATTCGGTTGGGCGAGGACTTTGACGTGCTGGTCGTCACCGGCCCGAACACCGGCGGTAAGACCGTGGTGCTGAAAACCGTTGGGCTGCTCGCTGCCATGACCCAGGCGGGGATTCCGATACCGGTTGCGGAGGGCTCCGTGCTGCCGGTCTACGAACGAATCTTCATCGACATCGGCGACGAACAAAGCCTCGAGCAGTCGCTGAGCACGTTCAGCGGGCACCTTGCGAACATCCGCCGCGTAGTGGAGGAGGCGGGGCCGCGATCACTCGTGTTGATTGACGAGCTGGGCGCCGGTACGGACCCGGACGAAGGGTCCGCCATCGGCTGGGCGGTCATGGACGAGCTGCTTGCGCTCGGCTGTTCCGCTGTTTTGACGACGCATCTGTCGCAGCTCAAAGCCGCAGCCTACACCACGGAGCGCGTCGACAACGCATCGGTCGAATTCGACGTCGAGTCGTTGCGACCGACCTATGTGCTGCGCCTCGGCGAGCCCGGCAATAGCAACGCCATCGCTATCGCCCAACGCCTCGGGCTTCCGAGTCGAGTTATCGAACGGGCCAAAGGCCATTTGGATGATCAGTATCGGTCCTTATCGAAGGCCATCGAGGGAACCTTGGAGGCGCGCCGGGGGGCTGAGCAAGCGCGCAAAGCAGCCGTTCAGGCCCAGTTGGAGGCCAAACGGTCGCAGGCGTCGTTCGAGCAAAAGGAGCAAGAGCTCCGCGACAAGCGCGCCGCCTACGAGCAATGGCTAGCCTGGTTGAACAATTTGCGACCTGGCGATCCAGTACACGTTGCGACGTTCGGCAAGAGCGGGACGGTCGTTCGCATGCAATTGCACAAGCAATCAGCGCTGGTGTCGATCGGCGCCATCGATCATGAAGTACAATTGAGAGTCCTTGCCAAACCGGCCGAGTAAGCCCACGTCAGCCGAGCACACGGATGAGCGTCTCGACCAGACCCTCGACTTCCGCCTGCCGAGCTTCCGTCACTCGGCCGGGGGCTGCCTTTTCCAGGGCCTGTGTCGTTTTCGGGCCGATGCTTATAAGGCCGACGTGCTGCGAAACGCTTTGTGATGCAATCATGTTGAAGAATGCCTGCACGGCGCTGGGGCTTGCAAACACGATGGCGTCAATCTCATCAGCGGCCAAACTCCGGCGCAGCGCGTCGGCGTCTGCCGAATCGTCCGGGATGGTGCGATAGGCCTTGATCACGTCAACGATCGCACCCGCATCCCGCAAGGCCTGCGGGCCTTCGGCGTCCGCGAGATCGCTACAGGGATAGAGGAATCGCTGCCCATCGACAGTTGTCCCTTGAATCAGCTCGGAGCAGAGCGTCGCCATGTTGAACTGCGACGGCACGAAGTCCGCTTGGACACCCAGGTCGGTCAGACGCCGCTGTGTCGCCTTGCCGACGACGGCGATTCGAACTTCGCCCAAGGCTTCTGCAACGTCAGTTTTCGTCGTCCGCGCAACTGTGTCAACGGCATTGCGGCTGGTGAGCAGAATCCAATCGTATTGGCGAATCCGTTCTAACGCTGCCTGAAGAAGGGAAGCGTCTCGCGCAGGCACAATCTTGATCGTAGGGAATGAGATAATGCGTGCCCCGAGTTGCTCAAGCTGTTCGCGCAGTTGGCCGCTCTGGTCGCGCGGGCGCGTCACGACGATACAGCGCCCTGCCAGCAGTGGATCGGGCGGTTCATTCATGTCTGGTTCAGCGATTGCAGAATGGACCCGGCACCCAGTTTGAGAAGTCGTTCACCGAGCTGCACGCCGAGCATGGCCGCATCTTTGGCCGGCCCGGTGATGCGGTCGCGGACGCGTGCCGTGCCGTCGGGAGCAATAACCAGTCCTTCAAGTTGCAACTGCCGGCCTGTGACCCGCGCGTGTGCGGCGATTGGGACGTGGCATCCACCGCCAAGGACAGACAGGAAGGCGCGTTCACTCGTTACGGAGCGGCGAGTGTTGAGGTCACCGATCGGGCGAAGCGTGTCGCGCGTCGTCTTATCACCTTTTCGGCCTGTGATGGCCAAAGCACCCTGGCCCACGGCCGGCAGCACGACACTGGGTTCGAACATCTCCGTGATTTGCTCTTCCAAACCCAGCCGTCGCAGGCCCGCAGCCGCCAGAATGATGGCCTGATAGTCGCCGTGCGTGAGTTTTGTGATTCGAGTGTCCACATTGCCGCGGATGTCCGCATATTCCAAATCATCTCGGATGCACCGTAACTGCGCCCTGCGGCGTATGCTGCCGGTGCCGACCGTCGCGCCCCTCGGCAACTCCAGAAATCTCAAGCCTTCCCGACTGATCAAGGCATCGTGCGGTTGTTCGCGATCCGGCACTGCGAGGATGGTAATGCCGTCGGGCAGGTCGGTGGGCAAATCCTTCATGCTGTGCACGGCACAGTCGATCTTGCCGTCGAGCAACTCTTGGTCCAGCTCTTGTGTGAACAGCCCCTTGCTCCCGATCGCGGGCAGCGGTGTGGACTGGTCGCGGTCGCCGGTGGTTCGGACGACCTTGATTTCAATGGCCAACGTCTTATGCGCTTTCCTCAAGCGGTCCGCGACCCATTCCGTCTGCGTCCGGGCCAGCTTGCTACCACGAGTGCCGATGACCAGCCTTTTCATGCCGGTAGCATATGCTGATATGATGCAGTCTCGCAAGTGATGGCACGGCAATGGCTATCTCCTTTGGCGGTGATGTGCGGTGAATCGACAGAACTGTGAATATGTCGTAATTGGTGGCGGCGTCAGCGGGCTGGCCACTGCGTGGTACCTCCGAAAGGCCGGTCGCGATGTCCGTTTGCTGGAGAAGAATCCTGCCGTCGGCGGGTGTATGCGCACGCTCCGCCAAGATGGCTTCCTGCTCGAACAAGGGCCGTTCAACGTGCTGGTTCGCGATCCTGCCTTCGAGCAGTTGCTCGGCGACCTCGGAGATGACATCGAAGTGGAACCGGCTGGTCCGGACGCCAAGATGCGGTATTTGTATCTTGGCGGACGGCTAGTGCCGCTGCCGTCGGGTCCGGCGTCGCTCCTCACCAGTCGCTTTCTCTCCGCGAGCGGCAAGATACGACTGCTCGCAGAGCCGATTTGTGCGCGCCGGCCGAAGAGTGATGATCCAACGGTTGGAGACTTCGCCACCCGGCATTTTGGAGCCGAATTCGCCCAGAACGTGCTCGGTGCGCTCGTCACCGGCGTTTTCGGCGGCGACGTGGATCGCCTGAGTCTCAAGGCCTGCTTTCCATCCCTTGCCAGGCTGGATCGTGAGCACCGTTCGCTGTTCCTGCACGGATTGAGTGTTCCATTCCGCCGCATCGGCAAGCCGAAAAAGCCGCGCCGCCGATGGAAAGGCCTGATCAACTTTGTCGGCGGATTAGGGGCAATGTCGGACGCGATCGCCCGGGGCTTGGGCGATGGGGTGACCACGAATTGCGAAGTGACTTCTGTTGAACGTCGCGGCGACGGCTACTGTGTTGCCTACAACGCGTCGGGTGTTTCGCGGAGTCTCGATACGCGGCACGTGGTCCTGGCCACGCCGATCGGGCAGGCGATTGGCTTGCTGAAAACCATGGCGGATGAACCGGCGGGCAAGATCGCGGAGTCGCTCGCTTCGGTTGAGAGCGTTCCTTTGGTCATTCTTAATTTGGGATTCCGGAGAGAAGATATCGGGCATGATTTGAAGGGCTTTGGATTCCTCGTACCTCCCAAGGAAGAGGGGCTCTCATTCCTGGGCGTGCTGTGGGCGAGTTCGATTTTCCCGAGCCATGCCCCGCCGGATCGCCATCTTCTCCGCGTGTTTGTTGGCGGCGCAAAGCGGCCGGAATTGGCACGCAAGAACGATGATGAACTGGTAGCTCTGGCGATGGACGAATTGCGGGACTTGCTCGAACTGCGTGGCGATCCTGTGCTGGTGAACTCTTGTCGATATGCGAACGCCGTACCGCAATACTATCCAGGCCACACGGAGATCGTGCGGTGCATCCGAACGCAACTATCCTCCATCCCGAATCTTCATTTGGTCGGCAACTATCTGGAGGGAGTGTCGATCAACGATTGTGTGCGGCAGGCGCGCGAGACAGTGGAGAAGATGGCCGCACTGCCGGCTGAAGCGGCTGCCCGGTCAGGCGGTTAGCGCCAATCGTGTCTCTTTGCAAATATCGACAACGAGCCGCACGTTCTCGAACGGCGTTTCGCGGAGCAGCCCGTGGTTCAAGTTCAGGATGTGCCCCTGATGGTTGCCCGCTGCGATGCAGTTCCGCACGGCCTGTTCGATATCATGCGTTCTGCCGCCCGCCAGCAGGCGGTTGTCAAGATTGCCCTGAAATGAGACGTGTTGCCCATGTGTGCGGGCTGCTGATTCGAGATCCACGCACGTTCCTACGCTCAACACATCCGCTCCGCTCCGCGCCATCAGGTTGACGTTCGGCTGTTCTTTGGCGAATAGAATTGTCGGGACGCTGCCAGCGAGTGCGTCGAATATCCGGGCATGGTAGGGGTGGGCGAATTCTTCATATTCCGCCGGCGTCAGCAGGTCTGCCATCGATTCAAACAACTGGACGGCGTGAGCACCGTTCTCGATTTGGTAGTTGAGGTAGCGGATGGTCATATCGGCGAGCTTGTCGAGCAATTTGTGTAGCAAGCCCGGTTGTTCACGAATGAGGGCACGGCTGATCGTCGCGCGATCGCCTGGGCTTTTGCCTTCGATCAGGAAGAATGCGAGCGTCAACGGTGCGCCGGCAAAGCCCAGAATGGGCAGCTCGCTGCCGATCGCGGATCCAAGCTGCTGCAAAGTTCGGCCGACGAAAGATAGCTCCTCCTGCGGCTGGTACAGTCGTAGGGCGTCAATCTGTGATTCCGTGCGGATTGGATTGTGCAACACAGGCCCGGGATGAAATTCAAAATGCGCCCCCATCGGCGAAAGCGGCGTGAGGATGTCCTGAAACATGATGATCGCATCGACGCCGATTCGTGCAGGCAGCAGTGAGATTTCGGTGGCCAAGTCCGGGTGCCGGAAAAGGTCGTGGAGCTCCAACCCGCACTTCTCACGCAGTTTGATGTACTCCGGGTCGGATCGGCCGGCTTGGCGCATGAACCACACCGGCGTCCGCTCCGTCCGTTCACGCCGGGCGGCCCGCAACAGCAGATCGTTTTTTGGGACGGCACAGCTCATTTACGCATTGGTCGAGAAGTAGTCCCGATCTCCTGTTCGATAAGCGTCCGGCCTGAGATAAACATCAAACACCGCCGCGACGTTACGCATCAATACGCGGCCGAGCGGGAAAGTGATCTCGATTCGGCCGGCACCAGTGCCGTCCGGCTCGATCCGGACCAGGCCGTCATCTTCAAGTTCTTCAAGCACTTGCAATTCTCGATCGAAATAGTCCCGAAATGAAATCCTAAAACGATCTTCCAGGAGTTCGGGTCTGATCTGGGCATCGCAGTAAATTTGATTCATCACCGCCTGACGGATGATGTCATCGTCGGTCAGCCTTTTGCCTCGCACTGTGGGCCATCGATTCTCGGAAGCACACCTTTGATATTCCTCCACATCCTTGACGTTCTGTGCGAAGCCGACCTCCAGAAAGTGGCTGATCGACGACACGCCGATGCCGACGAGGTCCAGCCCGCCGCCGGTGGTCATGCCCTGGAAGTTCCGCTGCAATGTGCC
Source organism: Planctomycetota bacterium (assembly GCA_022573485.1). Taxonomy (GTDB): domain Bacteria; phylum Planctomycetota; class Phycisphaerae; order UBA1845; family CAIVHJ01; genus JACZTW01. The sequence continues at coordinate 4,769 of JACZTW010000032.1, read as the reverse complement.
TTTTTCCGAAGCCTCCGCAAGCATTTCGTCGGCCTTTGCGAAATGATCCAGGCCGACGAACTCGTAGCCGGCCTGCGTGAAGAGTTGGTGGCCCAGAAGAAACATCTCCAGTTTGGTTTCACTGTCGGGCATCTTGGTGTGGTCCATGCCCCGCTGCGTGGCGATTTTGTGGGGAATCTGGGCGTAGTGGTAAAAAGCGACGCGATCCGGCTGAAGCTGGATGGTCAGTTCAACCGTCTTGCGTATGGTTTCGCGGGTCTGGTACGGCATGCCGTAGATCAAATCGAAGTTGATCGATTCAAACCCCGCTGCTCGTGCAGCGTCGACCACGTCACGGACCATCTCGAACGGCTGAACTCGCATGACGTGCGCCTGGGCCTGGGCATCGAAGTCTTGAACGCCCATCGAGAGACGGGTGAACCCCAGGCGTTTGAGCAGGCGCAGCAAATCCGGCGTCGTGTGACGCGGGTCCATCTCCATGGAGACTTCCGCATCTTCCGCGAGATTGAGACGTTCATTGATCGTGGCCGCAACCTGCTCGATCATCTCCGGTGTGAGGTAGGTCGGACTGCCGCCACCCCAATGTACCTGGCGAAGCTCACGGTCCGGCGCGACGATCGCCGGCAGACGCCCCACGTCGCGAAGCAGCATGTCCATGTACTGTGTCGTTGGTTCGATCCAGTTGTCGCCATATTTCTTAGGGACGATTACGCGGTTGCAAGCGCAGAACTTACAGAGGGCTTCGCAGAAGGGAATGTGCAGATAGAGCGACCAGCCGCGGTCGGGGAAGCGATCCTGGCTTTCCCGCATCATCTCTGGAAAATCCTTCTCGCCCATGTCTTGCCAGCCGGTGGGCATGGGGTACGACACGTGGCGCGGCAGCGACAGGCCGGCGTACTTGCGAAAGATTTCGATGTCGAGTTCGGCGTCCGCGATGGTTGTTGTCGGCGTCATGGCCTCTGCTCCTCTCGGGCGTCGGATCACACCGCGACGCGCTGCGACTGTTGTTTCACAGTGGCGCTATCTGCGCCGGCATCGCGCAGCGACGGGAATTGATCGAGCAAGTGCCGGGCACATTGTTCGATGTCGTCCTCAATACTCGCCACCGCCTTCTTGAAGGCATCGTCGCCGCACAGGCTTCGTGCGTACTGAGCCACTTCTTTTTCAATGCGGTCAATGTCCCACAGCGTCATTTGCGGCACTTGGTCCAGATGCGCCGTCGATCCGAATGAATTGAAGTCAATGATGATGCGGTGCTTGGGCTTTGCCGCGAGGCGGGATTTCAGGGATCGACCGTCGAGGACCACCCGGCGCTGGTCGATGCCGTAGACCACGAGGTCGCAATCTTCTACAGCCGCCAGGACGGCTGAGTCGTCGTATGATTCCACGCGGATCTTGTGCGCCTTGGGAACGAGTCGCCGCATCTTCTTGATCTGGCCGTCACGGCGGCTGCCTTTGTGGATGAACGTAATATGCTCCGAGGGCACGTCGTGTTGATCCACAAGCTCCTTGAGCATCGATGCACACGTTGTAGATCGGCCAATGACTGCAATGCGCTGCTTGCGCCAATCGCAGTCATACTCTTGGCGCAGTCGCCCCAGCATGGCGGAGCAGTAGGAGGGTGCGTATCGGCCCCAGGCTGTTTCCCTCCTCAGGCGCGATGCACTGTCGATTACTTGTGTGAGCAAGGTCACGGTGCGCTGCCCCGAAGTCCCCGCCGCGCGGGCGACGCGCAGAGAAGATTCCAGTTGGTCGACAATATCCGTTTCGCCGGGTAAAATACTGTTGAGGCCGGCGGCGGTGCGCGACAAGTGGTGAATCGCGTCAAAGTCCTGGAGCGAGTTGATGGCCAACTGAGAATGGTCGCGGTCTCCAAACACACGCCGCATGATTTCTATCCATAAGGTCTCGCGGTCCAGACGACAGTCCCCGTTGGGCACCCAGGCGTAGACCTCGAAGCGGTTGCACGTGTTGAGCACACAAGCTTCCAGGGCCAATCCATCCGCACAGAGTTCGTGCAGGAGCGGAGTGACTTGCTCCGCAGGCAGTTTGACACTCTTGAGACCGCTGAGGTCATCATGCCGAAGCTCCGGGCCGCGGGATGAGTTCAAGTAGTTGGGGACGGACATTCCAACCATCAAGAGAGAGGCGGCGTCGCAGGAATCAACCGAGCAGGGGCTTGAGACTCGCGGTTCCGGGAAGTCCGCAAGTTCCGCCCGTTGGGGGCCTCGAAGGACCAGACTGCGTAGAGCTGAAATGAACGACGGATGAGTGTTCGGTGCGGGGCAGAGGTGGAACCGGCCACCGAGTTCTGTCTCGAACAAGTCGCGGTAGAACATGCCGAGTTCCTGAATTGTTTCGAGGCAGTCGGCGGTGAAGCTGATCGGGCAGACCAGCACTTGCTTGTCGCCTGCCTCTGCCAATTGGCGCAGCGTCGTCTCAATGTTGGGCGAGAGCCATTCAACGGGGCCTAGTTTGCTCTGGAAGCAGAGCCCCTGGCGATCTTCAGGCCATTGCAGTTTGCCACGCACCAGTTCGATCGAGCGCGTGATGTGATCGAGGTATGGATCGCCTTTTTGAATGTACGACACCGGCATGCTGTGCGCGCAGAACAGCAGAAACGTGTTTTCCGGCGTCAAGTCATGTTCTGCGACTTGCCCCCGAATCACGGCAGCCTGGGCGGCGATGTAAGAGGCATCGTCGTACCATGCGGTCCGCACGGTCACGCTGATGTTAAGCCCAATCTCCTGCACGCTCTTGTAAAAAAGCTCGAGTGCTGTGCCCGTGGACGGTCCGGCGAAGTGCGGATACATGGGAACAACGACCAACTCGGTGATTCCGCGATCTCGGATTTCTTCGAGGACCCCCCGGATGCTCGGCTCGCCGTAGCGCATGGCCAGGAACACGTTCCATCCCGGCGGCAGGAGCGCCTGCAGGGCTCCCGATTGCTGTTGAGACAGAGTCAACAGGGGCGAGCCGTCAGCGGTCCAGATACTTTTATAGAGTTCGGCGGACTTCGCGGCGCGCCATCGGGCGATGAGTCTGCCCAGCAGCGGGTTCATCCATCTGAGCCATCGCGGCAACCGAATGACATATGGATCACCGAGGAATTCACGCAGATACTCGCGCACAGCGCGTACGTCGGGCGCTGACGGCGTTCCTAGATTGATCAAAAGAACGCTCTTGCTTGAGCAAAGAGAATTACTGTCGGCGCCGCGCTTCGCCGGATCACCGGCCGGCGCCGTCGTCATTAGATTCATGTCTTACGCTCCCACGTCGCTTCCGGTCCCGCCGTGATCATCCCGGGCGGGGCGGTCGCCTGACCTCAAGGTACTGGGTGTCGGATTGCGTTTGTCGCAGTTCGCGATCAAGTACACAGGGGCGGCGCGCGAGGGATTGTAGGCGCGAAAAAGGAGAACTGTGGCAAAAGCCGATCAGCGGCCGGGATGGTGTTCGCGGTGTGGGCGGCTTCGACCTCCGTCGTGTGTTCCGGCCGGCGGAGTCGGGCAAGTGCTCGTCGCATGGCCCCGCGGACACTAGTCAGATTCGTGACCATGAGGATGTTGGCGATCACAAGCGGCTGCACTGGATCGGCAAGCACGTCGCCGGAATAGCGCATGAGGTTGACGTGGACCAGGGCCACGGCCAGAGCGAGGGCGAAGAGGGAACGGCGATCCGTCTTGAATCTCAACCAGGGAAGATCGAGAATCTTCAGGACGAAGAACACGCAAGCCAGCAGCAACCCAACAACGGCGACGATGTTGTGGTCCTGCGAAACTGGGCCGGATTGACCCCAAAGGCATCTCAGGAGGACAGGAATATGGACGGCGAGCATCAGCAGCCAAGGGGCGCGCAGCAGCTTGGCTCGAGTCGCTTCAGATCGCAAAGCATCCAACGTCCTCATCACTGTTGCCTTCGCTCCCGAATCCCTCGGATGATCCGCCCGCTGAACCTGATTCAACTCCGCAATACTGGCGGATCGCAGCCGCTAGTATAAACTTCGACTTTCTGGACCGGCAAGTATAATCAAACGAATTTCCGCCTCCGCTGCCGGCTGGACTCGTTCAATCGACGTATGGCGCGTCGTGCCACTTGACGGTGGTTCACAGCATGTCGGCGAGTTGCCTTGCATAGTACGTGATGATCATATCCGCGCCCACCCGGATCACCGTCATATGTGATTCGAGCACGGCCCTGGTCTCATCAAGCCAGCCGCGCTCGGCGGCGGCCTTGATCTGCGAGTACTCGCCGCTCAGGAAGTAGGCGGCAATCGGCATGCCGAACTCTTGTTGGTGCGATAGATGTGTCCAAAAAGTGCAAGGCGGGCTTGACCATAACGACGTCGGCCCCCTCGGCGACATCCAGGGCCACTTCACGCATGGCTTCGTCCGAATTGGCTGGCTTCGTTTGGTATGCTCGGCGATCGCCCAAGGCGGGCGGTGACTCCGCAGCCTCACGAAACGGCCCATAGAAGCTGCTGGCGTACTTGGCGGCATTCGCCATGATGGGGATGTGTGGAAAATCACGCTCGTCGAGCGCGTTCCTCTTTCGAGAGGTCGAGCCGATCCTTCGGGAAACGTGGGGGTTGCCGGTAGAAGACGTGGTCGCTTCGATCGAGCCGCACGGCTTGGCGGCTTCGCTGGGACGAAATGCTCGACGCCGAAGCCCGCATCATCGCCGCCCGACCCCCCGGTCCCACTATGCACAGCGGCGTGAGGTGAGAAGCTAGAACCGAGTTGTCGATTCTCATAACAGTTCCAGGATGGACT
>JACZTW010000031.1 GCA_022573485.1 Planctomycetota bacterium | reverse complement strand
ATCTTCCTGCCCGCCGACGTGGTCGATGACGCAGTTCTTGAGTACGTCAAAGAACATGCCGTTGATCGTGAAGTCGCGACGCATGGCATCTTCTTCAGCCGTTGCGAATTCGACGGAATCCGGATGACGGCCGTCGGTGTAGGCGCCCTCCGTTCGAAAAGTCGCAACTTCCACGAAATGCCCGAACTCGCGAACGATGACCACTCCGAAATGGGCGCCGACCACCTGTGCTCTGGGGTAGATCGCGCAAACCTGCTGGGGCGTAGCGTTTGTTGCGATGTCGTAGTCCTTGGGGTGCAGGCCCAGTAATAAGTCGCGCACACAGCCCCCGGCGAACAACGCCTCGAAACCGGCGGCAGTCAATTGGCGGATGATCGATTCCGCCGCGTCCTTGCTTGTCTTTCGAGCCTTCATGCGCAACAGGATAAACTCCGACCGCGCGAAACGGCAACACCGGCCTCACGTATTTCACTCGACAGAGCTGAATTCAAGGACAGAAATGGTCATCTCCCCGTAACTCCGCTGGTCTGCGAGCTGCAGTTGTTCGAAGGTAGATGCCGTACAGTCGGTTTTCTTGGGATGGCGGAGCACCACCGTGGCGTGGGGCTTCAGGACTGCTTCGGAAGAAAGCCTATCGATGAGTCGCCAAATTGGGGTGTCGCTTTCGAAACTTCTGGCCAAATCATAGGGCGGATCCAGAAAGACCAGCTCCCAGGCGTCTTCGAGATTCGTCTGCGCAAAGCTCCTTTTCAACACGTCGGCCACCCGCACTTCCCCGAGATCGCCGGCTTTGACTTTCTGAAGGTTCTCGCGGAGCCTACCTGCGGTTGCAGGGTGTTTCTCCACGAAGGTGCAGAATGAGGCACCCCGCGAGAGTGCTTCCAATCCCAAGGAACCCGTGCCGGCAAAGAGATCCAGCACTCGGCACGGAGGAATTCGTCCGGGCTCCGCCAGCTTCGCTCCGAGGATGTTGAAAACCGCCTCTTTGACGTGGTCCAGGATCGGACGGGTCTGGGTTCCCGGCGGGGAGAGCAAGCGGATACCCCGCCATTTTCCTGCAATGATGCGCATCACACAAAGAAACGTGAATTTCCACAATAGAAAATTGAAAAAGCGACTGTCCTGACTGATACTGGTTCTGATGCCCGGCATCCGTTTGCCTCGGGCGGCGGCGGCGGCGGTGGCGGCGGATGCGAAACCGAGACAGAAGTTTCCATGAGTCCCTCCCATTCTCGCCATTCCATTCTCCATTGCAAGCCGAATCGGCTCACAAGTGCGCCCATCGTAAAGCGCCACCGTGCGATCATGTGGATCGCATCTCTCGGCGCGATGTCGTTTTGTCATTTCGGCTGTATGTACGGCTCGCTGGCCTGTGATACCGGTTCATCCGAACAGGGAGCGTGGTCGGTGGCCCCGCTCCAGCACGCCCATGTCGGCGAGAACATCGCGCTGAGTTTCATTCTGCGTCAGCAATTTCAGCAGAACCGCATTGATGTGCTCGGGATCGCCGACTACGCCGTCGCGAATATCCTCGAAGAACGGATCGAGGTTGGTCCGGACATCAACAGCGCGTTCCTGTTCACACATCGTTTGGCCGGCGTCAAACCGGGACAGGTCGTCGCCGTGGAGGTGGCTGCCCATCAGACGCGCGGGAGCAAAGACTACATGAAGATCCGCGGAACATGGCGTCGATCGGTCAGCGCGGCGGAGGAACCGGATGAGTTGGTGGCTCGCGATTCGATCAAGTTGCGTATTTACCAGAGCAAAATTGACTACCGCTTCGCCAAGCCACAGGTCGATTTGGATTGGTCGACGGCGCGCCTGGTCATCACCAAAAGTGATGAAAAAGTGAGCACCGTGTTCATGGATCGACCCGCTCGACCCGGCTTCACGATGAACGGCCCCGATCAGAACGGCTACTACCGCATCCAGTATTTCCCCCTGGCGGACCAAGTCAACAAGACTGGCACGACGCGGGCGGCACTCAAAGTGCTCGACGTCAACGGCCTCGAACAGTCCCACGAAATCGAGTTCGACACACCGTAACTCGAATATTTCACGGCAGAGCGCCATGCTGGGCAGAAGCCCATCCGCGGGATATACTCGCTCAGCCGCTGAAGAACAGGAGCGCATTTTGAAGTTTCAAAACGTCAAAGGCACACGCGATTTCTACCCCGAGCAAATGGCCCGGCGCAACTGGCTGATCGGGAAGTGGCGGGAGATTTCGCGGCGCAGCGGCTTTGTGGAATACGACGGGCCGGTGTTCGAGTATCTCGAATTGTACACAGACAAGAGCGGCGAAGGCATTGTCTCGGAACTGTACAACTTTGAAGACCGCGGCGGCCGCAAGCTGGCCCTTCGGCCGGAGATGACCCCGACGCTGGCGCGGATGGTGGCCGCCCGGGCCAATGCGCTGCCCAAGCCCATCAAATGGTTCTGCGTGCCCAACTTCTTCCGTGCCGAACGCCCGCAAAGAGGCCGGCTGCGCGAGTTTTGGCAGTGGAACGTCGACATCATCGGCACGACTGAAGAAGCCAACAACGTCGCCGACGCGGAGTGCGTGATGGTCGCCCTCGATTTCCTCCGCGAGGTCGGTTTCAGCTCCGAACAAGTGGAAATGAGAATCAGCTCCCGAACATTGATCGCGCAGCTCCTCGAAACGCTGGGGATCGAAGCGGCCCGGCACGCAGCGGTCTATGCAGTCCTCGACAAACGCGACAAAATGCCTGCTGAAGTATTCGTCGAGCAAATCAACACGCTCGGGCTGGGGGAAGAGCAACGTGCAGCGCTGTTGAAACTGGGCGAAGCTCGCGGCCCGGAAGGCCTCGCGATGATCGAACAGCTTCTCGGTGGAAATCAACCTGACGAATCACCTCTGGGGAGGCTGAAGCGTGTGCTCGGGCTTTTGAAGCTGATGAAGGTGGGCGACTATTGCGTATTCGATCCGGGGATCATTCGCGGGCTGGCCTACTACACTGGCATCGTATTCGAAGCCTACAGCAAGGGCACGCTGGGCCGGGCGATCTGCGGCGGCGGGCGCTATGACAATTTGCTCAAAGAGGTCGGCGGTCCGCCGCTCTCGGGGGTCGGCTTCGGCATGGGTGATGTCATCGTCCTGGATCAACTCGAAGAAATGGGTTTGTTGAAACTGGATCAGTCCCCCGAGGGAATCTATGTCGTCAATGAGGGCATGGAGCGGATCGACGACACAATGGTGATCGTGAGCATTGTGCGGTTTGACTTGAAAAAACCTTGCAACTACAGCTATAAGCGCACTTCGGTGAAGAAACAAATGCAGGAGGCGTCCGCCCACAACGTAGGTCACGTCATCATCGTCGGCGACCGCATTGCCCTCAAAAACATGGCCACGGGCGAACAAGTGGACTTGTCATTCGACAAGAAGCTGGCAAATGAGGCGGATTGTCAAGAGTTCCTCGCCGAACTCCGCACCTTGCTGGGCGATTCGGCGAAAAGCACATGACCATGTGCCGCTTGTACGTGCAATCCCGTCGTAGTCAGGCACATCCCCAGCTCAGGTCGCCGGATTGCAAAGGTGACGCGCTCTCTGCCGCAGTGACATCGAGCTGTCATAGACGATGCAATTCTTACTGGACAATGCCTCCGTGGCTCGCAATGATGATTCCACAATCGGTCTGAAGACTGCTTGGTCTTTCCGCCGCTCTTGAGGATCCCTAGATGGCACGTCGCCACATTCACTATGAAGCTGCGTTCGAGGATTACCTTCGTTCCCGGGGCTTGGCGTATGTGGCGGTTGATGAGACCAGGAAGGCGATTTTTGCGGGCGCGCGTGTCAAATCGTTTGACTTCCTGGTCTATCACAACGGCGGCTGCAACAGACTTGTTGATGTCAAAGGCCGGAAATTCCCATACGACACGGCGGGCAATAGCCGACAATGGGAGAACTGGGTCACGGAAGAGGATCTGCAGAGTCTCACTGAATGGGAGCGTGTCTTCGGCGAGGGTTTCGAGGCCGTTCTCGTATTTGCCTATTGGCTGACATCTTCTGGAGCAGACGCTCCTTTCCATTCTCTTCACCCATTTCGCGGTGAATACTATGCGTTCCTCGCCGTATCGCTGTCTGCCTATCGGTCCCGTTCGGTTCGCCGCTCCCCCAAATGGGGCACCGTGACCGTGCCCACCAAGGCCTTTCGCGAATTGGCCAGCGCGTTCTAGCGGCGACTTGACTACGATCGCGTTGGCGTTCATCCTGTGAATTACTTCGAGATGCCTCTCCAAATGTTCCTTGACCGGCTGCGGGATCAGATTAACATTGCTCCACAGGCGTGCTGTCGCCCGGCCGACGGTGCGGCGGGCGCGCTCGCAATTGCGCCATACAAGGAATTGACCCATGCGCACGGATGTGAAGGTCGGCATTGCTCTGGGAGCCATCGTTCTGATCGTCGCCGGTGCGTACTACGGCGCGAACAAGGATCCGGATATCCAACTTGCCGGCACCGACCATGATGTTCGCGAGCAAAACAAGCGTACGCTGAGGGATTTACTTGCGCCCCCTCCGCACACGCCGACAACCTCGCCAAACCATGCGCGTTCGACGACGGCATCTCCCCCGTCTGATAACAAGCCTCACGCGCCGGCGCGCGTCTTTGATCGCAGCGCGTCGGAGGCGCCAAGTAAGCCCATTGCCCAAGCCCGTCGGCGAGATCCGAACTTGACGCGGCCGGCGTCGAGCGACTCCGAGAAGCCGTCCAGCGCTTCCCTGCCAACAATAAACGCCAACACCACCCCGGCGTTTCCCTCGACGGAAACTGCGCCCCTGATTCCCAAGCCAATCGGCAGGCGGGCCGAGCGTTCAGACCCGCCTGCGACGTCAAGTAGGCCCCGCAAGCCGGTGCCGTCGCCGGATCCAATGAAGGGGCGACGAACACCAGAACAGAGTTCAAAGTCCACACCTCGGAAGATCCCTAAGCCGATCACCCGAACCCGGACCCACGTGGTGGCGCCGGAAGACAATTTCTCCACGCTTGCACAACGATATTACGGAAGCCAAAGCTACGCCGGACTCTTGGTACAGGCGAATCCGAATGTGGATCCAAGACGAATGAAGATCGGGTCGCGGATCACCATCCCGCCGTTGAACCCTGAAGACGCGAGACGGCCCGCGCAATCCGAAGCGCGCGAGGTCGGCACGCGGCGCTATTACGTGCAAGAAGGCGACTCACTCTACGCCATCGCCGACGCCAAGCTCGGAACCGGCACACGTTGGAGCGAAATCTACGAATTGAACAAGGCTGTCATCGGGGCGGATCCGTCCCGCCTCAAAGTCGGCGTTGCCTTGACGCTCCCCGCCTACTAACCACTAATTGTGAGAAACGCCGGCGGAGGTGAGCCCTTCGTCGAAAGCGTAGCGACGTTGCACATGCACGCCGACCGGAGTCGTGGTGGGTTTGCTTGACAACAGTGAGTAATCGAATTCCAATACGCTGTTCGGAAGCGCGGCCCGCGTTCCGGATAGTGAATTATGCCTATGCAGCCCAAGATACAACAAATCGCCGTCGGCTCCGATCATGGCGGATACGAACTCAAGGAGCTTATCAAGGCCCATCTTCAACAAGCCGGCCACTCCGTAACCGATTGCGGCACCGGCAGTACGGAATCAGTTGACTATCCAAAGTACGCTCAGGCCGTCGCCTCCGCGGTCGCATCGGGGCAGGCCGACTGCGGTATCATGGTCGATCGCGCGGGCATTGGATCGACGATGGCGGCGAACAAGTTGCCCGGAATTCGGGCGGCGTTGTGTTACGATCTGTCCTCGGCGCGGAACAGCCGCATGCACAACAATGCCAATGTGCTGTGCCTGGGGGCGGGACTGATCGGGACGGATCTGGCGCTGCAAATCGTTGACCTGTGGCTCTCGACCGCGTGTACTGAGGAAAGGCATCTCCGCAGGGCGATGATGATCGAACCGCTGAAAGAATCTCTACCGGTACCGGGTGCGTGTGATGAGCACACTTGCTCCTGCGCGCACAACGACCCCGCAGAAAACCTCTCGGATCAGGATGTCGAGCGCATTGCTGAGCGCATGGCCGCGATGTCGGGGGATTCCGGATCGGCGATCTGTACGAACTTGGCCTGCGCGCTGTGTCGGTTGTGTGCCGACACGAACCCGGAACTTGTTCGTCAACTGGTCGGCATGGGAGCCGATCGCATCGGGCACCGACCCGGTGCAGGCGACATTCCGAACGATCTTGCGAAGTACATTGACCACACGCTCCTGCGGCCGGACGCGACACGACAGGAGATCGTGGATTTGTGCGAAGAAGCAGCGCAATACGGCTTCGCCAGCGTGTGTGTCAACCCGACGTACGCGAGTCTGGCTGCCGAGCAGCTCAAAGGAAGCAGCGTACCCGTCTGTGCGGTCGTGGGTTTTCCATTGGGCACACACGTGCCGGAGATCAAGGCCCTGGAGGCCCGGCGGGCGGTTCGCGACGGCGCTCGCGAAATTGACATGGTGATCAACGTCGGCGCACTCAAGAGCGGCGACGACGAACTCGTCTATCGCGATATCCGGGCCGTGACCGACGCCTGCATGGAAGGCCGCGCGATTTGCAAGGTAATCCTCGAAACCGTGCTGCTGACGGACGACGAAAAAGTGCGCGCCTGCCGGTGCGCCAAGCGAGCCCGTGCGGACTTCGTCAAGACCTCGACCGGCTTTGGCGGCGGTGGAGCGACACCTCATGATGTCGCCTTGATGGCGGAAGCCGTCAGCGGCACCAAGATGGGCGTCAAGGCGTCCGGCGGAATCCGATCCTATGAAGACGCCCAGAAGATGATTCAGGCCGGCGCCACGCGCCTGGGCGCCAGCGCCGGAATAAAAATCATCAGGGAATCCAAGGGGCTGACCGTCTCGCAAGACACAGCCACACAGAGGTATTGACCGAGCATGAAGAACGTCGATTTGCGTGCATATGTGTTTCTGGACAGTCTGCAGCCGCAGTACGCGGCCTTCCTGGCGACCGTGGCCCAGGGCTATCTTCCCACTGTTGGGCAAGCGTCGCTGTTGGTGGAGATTTCGCCCGGCATCGAAATCAATCGCATCACCGACATTGCGCTGAAATCAACGGAAGTCACGCCGGGCATGCAGATCGTCGAGCGGCTGTACGGAATGCTGGAGATTCACTCTGATTCCCAGGCGGACATTCGGGCAGCCGGCCGCGCGATCCTCGATGCCTTGGGTGTGTCTGAAGAGCAGCGCCTCAAGCCGCATGTGATTTCGAGCCAGGTCATTCGGCATGTAGACGCTCATCAGACCCAGCTCATCAACCGTACGCGCCACGGCAATATGATCCTGCCGGGTCAGACGTTGTACATCCTTGAGTGTGAGCCCGCCGCATATTCGGCGCTGGCAGCCAATGAAGCAGAGAAGGCGTCGGAAATTAACATCCTGGAAGTCCGCTCGTTTGGAAGTTTCGGCCGGTTGTACCTGGGCGGAGAGCAGCGCGACATCGACGTGGCATCGCAAGCGGCAGTCCAGGCCATCGAGAGCGTCTCAGGCCGCACGAAGGAAGCAACATAATGGTAGTGCTAGAAAAGACCCAACGAGCCGCGGGCTTCAGCCCGCGCGGATCAACAAACGGTGAAACCGTCAGTCTCCATAGGGATCCGCATACGCCAGTGCCTGCGGCCCCCACAGTCGATCTATTCTTGAAACACAATCACAGGAGGAATCACATCCAATGGCAGATGCCCTGGGAATGATTGAAACGCGTGGCTTCGCGGCCATGGTGGAAGCCAGTGACGCAATGGTCAAGGCGGCAAAGGTTGATTTGGTCAGCTATGAAAAGATCGGCGGTGGCTACGTCACTGCGATCGTGCGTGGCGACGTGGCGGCGGTCAAGGCCGCTTGTGATGCCGGCCAGGCGGCTGCCTCGCGTGTCGGCGAGCTGGTCACGGTCCACGTGATCGCCCGGCCGCACACCAATGTCGATGCGGTTCTGCCGCTGGGACGAGCCGATCAGGCCGCCAGCGAGAGCAGAAAGAAGTAACCACGGCCGATCTCGACCTTTGATGCGCCATGGCGGCCAAGTGTGCAAACACTGCCGAATGGCGCTTAGGCATCGGGCATCGGTTCTAGTGTGTGGAGCGGGTTATGATTTTGGCCAGAGTGGTCGGCACGGTCGTCTCATCGCAGAAAGAACAGAGCATGGAGGGCTTGCGCTTCATGGTCGTCGAGCCGGTCGACGTGAATGGCAAACCCTCCGGCCCGCACGCCGTAGCCATCGACGCCGTCGGCTCCGGACCCGGCGAGTACGTGCTGTACGCCACGGGCAGTTCCGCCCGGCAGACGCAAGTCACCGACAAGAAGCCCTGCGACGCAGTCATCATGGCCATCGTCGATCAATGGGAGATCGGCGGCGATGTCAAATACCGCAAAGGCGAAGGGAAGTAAGCGTGACGTTTCGTTGGAGTGAGCAACTGTGGCCGGCTTGACCGATCAGCAAGTCGATGTAATCGCCCGCCGAGCATTGCAGCGCCTCTCGCGAGGCGCGAGTTCGCCGACGCAGGCGGCGCCACCTGCGCCCGTCGCCTGCGGCGATGCACATCGGCCCCCCACTTCGACCGCGCCATCTGGCACAGCCAGTACAGTCGGCATCTACGCTGAAGTCGATTCCGCAGTCCAGGCTGCGACGGAGGCGTTTCATCACTTCCAGGCCATGCCACTCGCCGGCCGGGCGAAGATTATTGCGTCCATCCGCGAGAAAATGATGGCCAGCGCCGAACTCCTCGCGCGCGAAGCACATGCGGAAACAGGCATGGGGCGCTGGCAAGACAAAGTCCTCAAGAATCGCCTGGTCACGCGGAAGACGCCGGGGACCGAGGATCTGACGCCGATCGCCACAACGGGCGATCACGGTCTGATGCTGATGGAGCGTGCTCCCTTCGGAGTCATTGCCTCAATCACTCCGAGCACGAATCCAACGTCAACGATCATCTGCAACACGATCGGCATGTTGGCCGCCGGCAACACGGTCGTTTTCAACGTGCATCCCATGGCCAAGCGCGTTTCGATCCGCAACATCGCGCTGCTCAACGAGGCCATCACACAGGCCGGAGGCCCGCCCAATTTGGTCACGGCGATTGAAGAGCCGACGATCGAATCGGCACAAGCACTGATGAGGCATCCCGGTGTACGGCTCTTGGTGGTGACCGGCGGACCTGGAGTCGTCGAGGCGGCGATGAGCAGCGGCAAGCGGGCGATCTGCGCCGGCCCCGGCAATCCGCCGGTGGTCGTCGATGAGACCGCCGACATCGAGAAGGCGGCACGCAGTGTCGTACTCGGCGCGTCGCTGGACAACAACATCATTTGCACGGATGAAAAAGAAGCGTTCGTTGTTGAATCGGTCGCGGATCGGTTCATCAAGGCCATGAAATGTAACGGAGCCGTCATACTGGATGCGGGACAGACCCGGCAAATGGAAAACCTGGTACTGAAAGAACGCCGCCAGTCGCCGCAATCCAGTGTCGTGAACCGTGATTTGATCGGTAAGAACGCCGGCGTGATTCTGGGAAAGATCGGCATCCAGGCCGGTGATGAGATTCGCCTGGCAGTCGTCGAGGTCGATCATCGCCATCCGCTGGTGTGGACCGAACAATTGATGCCCGTTTTTCCGGTTGTGCGCGTGGCCAACGTGGATGAGGGCATCGATCTGGCGATCGCCGCCGAAGGCGGGCGCCGGCACACAGCCGCCATGCACTCGCGCAACATCGACAAGCTCAGCCGCATGGCCCGTCTCGTGAATTGCAGTATTTTTGTCAAGAACGGCCCGTGCTACGCGGGTTTGGGCGAAGGCGGCGAAGGATATTCGTCGTTTTCCATCGCCAGCCCAACCGGCGAAGGCTTGACCGGCCCGCGGAGTTTCAGTCGCGAGCGGCGTTGTACTTTGGTGGATCACTTTCGAATCGTATGAACACGTTGCCCGCCATCGCCATGCTCGAGCTCGACAGCATCGCCGTCGGCACGCGCGTGGCCGACGCGATGATCAAACGGGCGCCCGTCCGGGAGATACGCATTGGAACGGTGCAACCGGGCAAGTACCTGGTATTGGTCGGCGGCTCGGTCGCAGCCGTCGAAGAAGCCCACTTCGAAGGTGTTCGCGAAAGCGGCGACGCCCTGTTGAATGAAATCCTGCTGCCGAACGTACACGAGCAAGTGTACGAATCAATCGAGGGCAAGCGGCGTAAGAACGACGGCGATGCGTTGGGCATATTGGAAATGTCCTCTCTGGCAGCCAACGTGCTGGCTGCGGACAAAGCCGTTAAGGCAGCCGACGTGACCATCGTGGAAATCCGCCTTGGCGACGGCTTGGGCGGCAAGGGCATCACCAGCTTGACGGGCAAGGTCCAGGACGTTCAAGCAGCAATCGCCGCCGGCGTGGCTTCGGTGACCGAAACGGATGTTGTCGTGCAATCAGTAGTAATCCCACAGCAACATCTTGAACTGCGTCAAAGACTTGAACAATCGACCCGGTTTTCCGAAGGATCGTAAGACACCCTTGTGAAGGTTGAGCAATGCTTCTCGGCAGAATTATAGGGACCGTCGTTGCCAGCGTGCGATACGCTGGGTTGGAGGGTGTTCCGTTCCTGATGGTGCAGCCGCTGGACCGCTTCGGCGCGGAAAAGGGCACGCCACTGGTGGCAGCCGACGCCACGAAGATGGCCGGCCCCGGTGAATTGATCCTCTATGAGGGCGGGCGCGAGGCTGCGATGGTACTCGATGAAACGTTTGTACCGGTCGATCATGCCGTCGTGGGCATCGTCGATGAAGTGACGCGGGAAGGATGGGCGAGCAAATGATTCTCGGGCGCGTCCAGGGCCAAGTAGTCTGCACGATCAAACACGAGGCTTTCGTGGGCCACCGCATGCTGCTGCTGGACCGAATCGACGCAGCGGGAAAGGAACTGGGTGGCTATCTGGTCGCCGTGGACACAGTCGGGGCGACCGTCGGCCAGACCGTTCTGGTGATTGACGAAGGCAATTCCGCCAGACAAGTGCTGGGCGATCCGTGCGCTCCGACCCGCACAGCGGGCCTGCCCGTTCGCACGGCGGGCCTGCCCATTCGATCCGTGATCGTCGGCATCGTGGATGAAGTTCACATGATCGATTCCGGCCGGTCGTGAAAGGAGTTGCAGAGTTTGGGAGTTTAGGAGTTCAGGAGTTTAAGGGTGATGCGCTCGCCGACGCGCCACGGCGCGATGGGGATCCGAGAATGACAGGCCAACAAGACAAACAGACGGGCCTGCCCAAACAAGCTCGTCTGCTCAAACTGTCGCGTCCCATACCCGGCCGCACGGTCGAACTATATGAGATGAGCGAGGAGATTCTCGCCCAATATGCCTCCACTCGATCCGCGAAGGCGCACGAGATCCGCGATTTGATCGAAGAGCTTCTGGAACACCTTCCCGAAGACGAACGACAGACGTTCAAACAGCGAATCAAGACCGAAGGGATGATTTGAGCTCGCCGCGAGGAATTTGGACAATTCGCGACAATTCGAAGGACATAATAATCTCAAGCATTGGCAAGCTCCCGCGCCTGGGGACATGTATTACCCGAACTCTTCCATCGAGAAGCGGGCGTATGCCATCCCCGCTTCATTGCTTGCGAAACCTGAGCGGGAAATGTTGGTGAAAACCGAGCCCGGTACGAAGTGCGTCATCGTCGACCTTCAGCGGAGGGCTGTCGTCCGCGATGCAAGGCGCTTTCGAATCGTGGCAATCCAAACACAATTGGGGCTCGATGCTCCTCAAGCCCGCCCGGCGCACCTCCTGCTGCTCGTAGGGCCGCTCCTTGAGGTAAATGTCGCCCATCACTTGCGTGAACCCTCCGCCGGGTCCGTGGCACGCCTCACAGCCCACGCCCTCACGAGTGGCTGCGAACCTTTTGGCCTTCTCGTCGTTGGGAAGTGCAATCCGGTACCCGCCCGGCTGACCAAAACCCACAGTGTGACAGGTCAGGCAGGCTGCCTCGGAAGTATAGTCCCTCTTGGGATCCAAACCGACCTTACGCTTGTGCTCCGCACGCGCGCCGGGCTTGAGTATTTGAAACGACTGACCTTTGACCGATTTTTGCCAGGACTTGTGCCACTGGCCGTGACACATGCGGCATTTCTTGCTGCCGACATACTCGTGGACAACTTCCTGGGCTTGCCGGCCCTCGCCCGGAACGAGCGGCGGCGGCGGAGCAGGCTTGAAATCCTGACCGACCACGACGATGCCCGAGATGGCCAGCAGAACC
This sequence comes from Planctomycetota bacterium, assembly GCA_022573485.1. GTDB lineage: Bacteria > Planctomycetota > Phycisphaerae > UBA1845 > CAIVHJ01 > JACZTW01. The sequence continues at coordinate 5,830 of JACZTW010000031.1, read as the reverse complement.
AACAACCCGAAACTCATGTTGATGCTGTAAGACACATCCGATCCTGATCAACGCCCGGCAGAATGCAAACGCCGAACCCGACACTGTAATTGGACTGGGAAACTCCCGCAGGCTACATCCCCGGCCATAAGTATCTGAGTACCAACCGATTATAACGGCATGCGGCAGGCTGAGGAAGGGGTTTTCTGGCTCCGACGCGTTGCGATTCGCGTGCCGCCTCGATGCACTGCTACAGCGACTGCAAATAAGCTGCCAGATCCGCGATCTCTTGGTCGTCGAATGGGAATGTTCCGCCTGCATGGGATTCCGCGCCCCGCAGGAACGTGTCGAGCAGCTCAACGGCCGCTCCCACCACAGCCGGAGCGCTCAACGCGCATCCGCCGCCGGCATCCGGACAATGGCAAGCAGAGCAGTTGTGGTCTGCGAAGAGCATCTCGCCGTCGTCGGCCGAACCACCCGAAGCAACGTCGTCTCCGCCCTTCACAGCCCCCTGCTCGACCCAGGCGCGGATCAATCGAACTTCACCGTCTGTCAGCGGCGGCCCGCCCAGCGGCATCAACTCGCCCACCGGGGGAGACTCGGAGCTGATCTTCAGAAACATCAGGCTCGAATCCGGATCGCCGGGTACGACCAGCGTGAAGTCCGCATCCTGGCTGCTGACCCGATTCACCAGATCATCGAACGCCGTGTCCTCGCGGAAATCCCAGGGAATACCCACCATCTGGGCAAATCCGCCTGGCGCGTGGCAATTGATGCATCTTTCGTTCAGGATCGGTTGTACGTCCGCGACGAAAGTCACTGCCTCACCGTGTTGATCCGGCTCGTCACCTCCAGAATCCGGCTCATCGCCGGTCCCATCGTGATCCTCATGACCATTGTCCTCGCCCGCGGATGGCGAGTCGTCAGGCAAGAACGAATCCGCCACTTGATTCGTGAAGTCAGTGAGCAGGAGGTCGATCAATGTACGCAGGCTGGCTTCCGTCCCCTGGGCCGCCGCCTCGCCGAGGGAATCACAGCCCGCAAAGCCCATCAAGAGCAGAAACATCGCCGAGTGGGTGATAGATTGAACTTTCTGCATCGTCCTCCCCTTATGGCCCGTACCCTGAATCTGCATTTCTCAACAGCATTCCCTCGCCGAAGTGGGGATCGTGGCACTTGGTACAGTTCTCCGCATCCGCGCCGGAATGCGCTGCCGCGCTGAGATCCTCGGGTTCGTCATGACATTCGATACAGGTTTCAAAAACGGGAAGCAAAAGCAGGGAGGGCAACTCGCTGCGGTGCGGCGTATGACAAGCCATACATTCACCTTTGGCCACCGGACCATGACCCACATCATCGCTGAAGAAACGCGGATGGCACGTGTTGCAGGATGCCATCATCAAATCCGCGTTCACTTGCATCCTGTCGCCGGCGTCGTGGCAACTGCGACATTTCCTCTCGACCACAGGACGGTGTCGCGAAGCGAACGTGATGCCGCGACCCGAAAATGTCACAGGTGCAGCGAAATCTGGGGACGACGATCCCGGTACTGGCTCACCTGCTCCCGCATCCGTAGAAGGACCATTCTCGACGGGAATCTCGAAGAAGAAACGCATGACACGATCACGAGCAGTCTGCGAACAACCGACAACCGCACACAAGAGAACAACCGCCAAACATGCTCGTCGCCGCAGATTCATGCCACCGTCTCAGCACAATAATGGAACTGATACGCTGCTACTCACGTACCCTATCGACTGCGGCGCGATTATCAAGAACAACTTGGGCCATCGTTGACGACAATTACAAACGGGTTCGCGCGACCAGCCCATGGCGAGATAAGATTCTGTTGAGGTTCGCGAGATCGAGTGTAGGCTACCGAGCAGTTTGTATATAGTGTGCATCGCACCCGTCAGGAATGTCGGAGCTTTGTCGGCGCGGAGTTTCGATCAAGCGTTGATGATGCGTCAAGCTGTCACAAATAGTTCAATTCCATTCGCGGCTCGAGCGATTGCACTCATGTGCGCGGCATTGATCGGCGGGCGCTTGACCCACGCGCAGCAGCCGACGAACGCCGAGCATCGGGAGCGCTACTTCACACTGGATCAAATCGATGCTTACCTGGAGTTCGAATCTCAGTTTGACCACACGCGCGTGCGAAACGACGGGCGCGGGCGTTTCGGCGGCGACCGCCGGCAGACTAATCGAGACTGGCGGATCCAGGAACGGCTCGGCTTCAGGCTGGCGGGCACGATTGTCGATCCCAGCTTCCTGACCTACCAAGCCGACCTCAGCTTCGCCCTGACGCAGGATCAATTCGATGAAGATGCGCCCTTCGCCAAACAATCGGACAGCGACACAGGATACCTCGTCAATTACGACTTCCGGATCAATCTCTTCCAGGGCAAGCCGCTTTCCGGCTCGTTTTACGGCCTGCGCGTGGATGATCGCATCTCGCGACGCTTTCAGCCCACGCTACGCGAACGCCGCACTGGATTCGGCACGTCGTGGTACTTCGCACACGACCGCTTTCCAATGGAAATCAGCTACGACTACGTCGAAACGGACCGCACCGGCAATGCCGCGAATCGCGACGATGAGCACTTCACGGACAGCACGTTCCACTATGGCGCTGAGTGGCTGATCTCCGATCATCATCAATTCAAGCTGGCCTACGACCACACACAGAACCGGCAGGAATACCAGGGTTCGCTTCGACCGTTTGAGACAACTCGCGATCTGTGGACGCTCGATCACGAATTGGCCTTTGGCGATCAGCACCAGCACGAGCTGCGAACGAGGATCCATTGGCAAGAAGAAAGCGGCGATTTCGCACGCGACTTGTTCGAGTTCGGGCCTCAGTTGACGCTGCACCACTCGGACACGTTTCAGACATCCTACAAGTACCAGTTCAATCGCGAATCGTACGAGAATTTGCGCGTCACGCAGCACCGCGCCGAGTTCCAGTTCGTCCATCAGCTCTACAGCAACTTGACGACCACCGGCCACGCCTTCGGCTTGTACGAGCGCGTCAGTGACGATGTCGAGACGACTCAATACGGCGGTGGCATCGATTGGCAATACAATCGCCGCAACCCGTTCGGCCACTTGTACGCCAATCTGGCGGTGGCGTTTGACAACGAGCGAGTCCGCGGCAACAACGGCCGACGGTTGGTCCTGAACGAAGCCGCCACGTTTAACGATCCGATCGCTATCACATTGCGCAATCGCAACGTCGCCTTCGGCAGCGTCCTCATCACCGACGGCAGCAACCGCCGCATCTTCCAACCCGGCGTGGATTACTTCATTACTCGCCAAGGCACGTGGACCCGCATCAGCCGCATTCGCACAGGACGAATCGCCGACGGCGACACCGTGCTGATCGACTACTTGTACGAAACGCCCGCAAGCGGCGAGATTGATTCGCTCCGCGTCGATTTCTCGCTGGAACAACGTTTCAAATGTGGCTTGACGCCCTACTACGACCTCAGTTACCGAAATCAGGAAGTGAATTTCTCAGAAGGCTTCGCGGCTGACCAAGACCGCACGGATCATCACCGCATCGGCCTGAAGTTCGAGCGCAAGCGATACTACCTCGGCGCGGAATACGAAGTATTCGACGACACCGTCGAGCCCTACGACGCTTTCCATCTTGACGGCCGATACTCTTTTCTGCGCACGTCCGAGCACGATCTCGAAGGCAGCGCCCGGTTTTCACGCTTCTTTTTCGACGGCGGCTTCGATAACCGCAACGTCACCATTCTGGAACTCGAATTGGACCACCGCTGGGCGGTCAATGATTCTCTGACAGCCGTGAATCGGGCGACTTATCGCTGGGAAGACGACTCGGTCGACGGCGACACCAATGCCGTTGACCTGGCCACCGGGCTGAGGTATGCCCTCGGTGATCTTTCGGTTGATTTGACTGTCGAATATGATCTACTCGATCTGCCGCGCTCGAAGGAAGACGGTTTCGGCGTATGGCTGACCGTGCGAAGAGATTTTCCGAGCTTGTTCACAAAACGATGACAAAGCAACCAACACAACCTCAGAGCCCAGAGCGCCAGCGACGGGTCAAGCGAATGCGGATTGCGGATTGCGGATTGCGGATTGTCCCACTGCTGTGCTGCGCGGCCACAACCCTGTGCGGCTGCCGGCAACCGCAGGGCGAATTGTTCCCGGTGATCAATCCGCCGATGGTTTGGCCTGGCGAGCCGGAAACGCCGCGTATGCGGTTGGTGGGCACAATCTCGGACAGCACGGATTTGAAAGCCGGCCGTTCCGGAGCAGAGGCTTGGGGTGCAGCCTTTCGAGGCCCCCGGCCGCCGATTCGATTCAGCGGGCCTCATGCCGTCGCGTACCATGCTGATGATCTGCTGGCCGTCGCTGACAGTTCCGGCGGAGCGGTACACATCATTGATTTGCAAAAGCGCACGCATGTGGTGTCATACGGCACCGAGCAGCAGCGCTTCGCTGCACCCGTCGGCGTCGTGTGGGTGGACGATCAGTTGTTCGTCAGTGATGCACAACTGCATCAAATCATCCAGTTGGATCAAACAGGCCAAGTCGTCCGGCACTTCGGCGAAACAGAGTTGCTTCGGCCTGTCGGTATCACCTATGTTCCACAGCGGCGGGAGTTCTACGTCGTCGACGGCGGGGCCCACGCCATCGTGGTCTTCGATCGCGCCGGCCGATCCGTCCGCACGATCGGCCGGCGCGGCACGCAGCCCGGCGAGTTCAATTACCCGACCCACATCGCCTATGACGGCGGCGGACGTCTGGCCGTCGCCGATACCGGTAACTTTCGAGTGCAATTGCTCGACCTCGACGGCAACCATCTTCACACCATCGGCCAAAAGGGCGACGCCGCCGGAGATTTCGCGCTGCCGCGCGACGTGGCGATTGATTCCGACGGCCACATCTACGTACTGGACAACCAGTTCGAGAACGTACAGGTGTTTGACCGGGCCGGGCAACTGCTGATGGCGTTCGGCCGAGAAGGGCACGGACCGGGCGAGTTCTATCTGCCGACCGGCATCACGCTCCAATTCGAGGTCGCTCCTGACGGAACGTGTCGGCTTAGATTGTTTGGTGACTTCCCCTACGGCAATCGGGATATTGTATTCAACCAGAACGGCGAAAAGACAGGATCAGGAACATCTGTCTCAAACCTCTGTCGTCCCGCGTGGCTATCATCGGTCGATGAACTTTAACCGATTCGGTCGTTGCATCGGGGGAGTTGTCCTGCTTGTGCTTCGTGAGCACGAAGCAATTCTTTCTCTCTTCTTTCGTGCAGTGCAGTCAGGGACCAGTTGAAGTGCGTGGCACTTTGAGTGCATGGTCCGTCAAATCCATTACTATGAGAGAGCAATCGATCCATGACACTCTCGCCTTCACCATAGTAGATAACCTCATCCCTGTCGTAGAGACCATACACTCCAGAAAAATCAGGGGCAAACTTCTGGATGTTATCCTTCGTGAATTCGTACCTTTGTCCTGCAATGGACATAATGAAACTCCCTCTCCCAAAGAAAAAAGGCCGCTCCGTTCAGTGTGTTGCCGAACGTGGAGCGGCCCAAATGCCTTACGGCATGATTTCGGATTGTCGTTCGGCAACACACCCACACGATACCTCCGATCCGCTGGTGGATCAATGAGCGGGGGGAGTGTTTTTGGGTGAACTGGATTCCCCAACGGCTTCCAAAAGTAAAAACTGACCGTTTTGTCGTTTTCGTCATCAATTTTCAGCTAGCTGAAAAAACCAGTGCACCCTCACAAAAGTGCCGTTTTTTACAATTGGCCGGTCCGCGCATCTGTCAACGTTGACAGATAGCTCACTTGCCGATCCGGA